>NZ_JBSGDB010000062.1:0-27559 GCF_053602155.1 Streptomyces sp. NPDC004561 | reverse complement strand
TGGTCAAGCTGGTCGCCGAGGCTGTTGAGGAAGGTCTGCTGGTCGAGTCAGGTGGGGCTGGTCCGCGTGGCGCCGCTGACCCGGCAGCCACGCATCGGGCTGCTCGCCGTCCGGGCCGACAGGCAGCGCCGGGGCATCGCCCGGGCGCTGCTGGCCCACGCGCTGGGTTCGCTGCACCGCTCGGGCACCGCATCGGCCTGGGCCGAGGTGAACGAGTCCAACGCGGCGGCCACCGCCCTGTTCGAGAGCATCGGCGCCCGGCGCACGGCCAGCACGCTGGAACTGGTCCGCGACTGACGCGCGGTCACACCGCACCGAGCGGCCGAGCCGAGCCCGAAGCGGTCCCGGTGACAGCCCCTCCGGCGGGCCCGCATCGCATTCGTTTCCTACCCAACACACCGTCACAGAACGGGAGAAGTGAGACGCCATGACAAAAATTGGGGGCATAGAAGTCGAAGGCACCGTCATCGAGTGCCTGCGCAACGCCACCTTCAGGGTGGAGCTCCAGACCGGGCACACCGTGCTCGCTCACATCAGCGGGAAGATCCGGAAGAACTACATCAAGATCCTCCCGTACGACCGGGTGCTCGTGGAACTCAGCCCCTACGACCTCACCCGCGGCCGGATCCGCTACCGGTACAGGGCGTGACAGAAGGGGCCGGCCGGGGCCAGTCCGTAGGGATGGCCCCGCCGGCCCAACAGCGCGTCGCTGAGGCTCGGTTACCGGAGCACTATGGCCGCGTCGCGCATACGCTGACGTTCCTCCGCGGTGAAGGTCGGACCGGGCAACTGCGGGCGCAGCGGTCCGGCGACGGCCGCGAGCAGCACGTCCGGGCGCAGCAGGACGGTCGGCGCGGCCTGAAGGGTCAGCACCTCCGTCAGGGCCGTCGCGACACGGAAGTTGCCTGTCGCCGTATGGGAGAGCCGGCTCACATAACGGTGCAGGAGCCGGTTGGCGACATTCGACCGCCCGCCTTCGGTGGTGGGGTAGAGAACGTCCTGACCGACCGCGAGGGACCAGGCGACACTCACGGCGCGGCCGATGGCGCGCTGAGCCTGATGGGCCAGTCCGTTCGAGAGCCCTGTGGTGGACGCCAGACGCCGCAGTGCGAGAGCGCTCTGGGCTGCCACCGACATGCCGTGACCGTAGATCGGGTTGACGGCGGCCACCGAGTCTCCGAGGACGACCAGCCCGTCGGGCCAGGCGCTGAGACGTTCGTAGTAGTAGCGCCGGTTGGTCGTGCTGTGTGTGACGGTTACGTCCGTGAGTGGTTCGGCATGGGCCAGCAGGTCGGCGACGATCGGGTGGCGCAGGCTGCGCGCGTAGTTCTCGAATTCACCGGCATCCTTGGTGGGATGCGAGCCGGGCGGACCGTACAGGCTGACATGCCAGCGGTCTCCCTCGATGGGGACGATGCCTCCCGCTGCTCCCGGCTGCCGAGGATCGGCGAGCACGTTGACCACCGGCCAGCCGCTCGTGGAGACCGGAGCGCGGTAGATCCTGCTGGCGTACGCCAGTCCGGAGTCGATGCGGTCCTCGGCGAGGCCCTTGACGCCCAGTTCGGCCAGCCAATGGGGGGTGCGTGTCGCCCGGCCCGAGGCATCGACGACAAGGTCGGCGGACAGCTCCGACTCCATGCCGTCGGCGGTGCGAAGGCGAACTCCGGTGACCCTGCGCTCCCCGCCGAGCAGGTGGGTGACCCGGCTGCCGGTGCGGACCTTGACCCGCGCATCCTTGAGTACTTGCTGACGGATCACGTAATCGGTCAGATCACGGCTGGCGGCGATGAGGTACTGAGTGCTCTTCTGCCAGCGCCGGTACCAGCCTTCGGGAGAGAGGTAGACCATGTTCGTGGTCATGGGCACCCGGTTGGCGCCGGCGGCGACCAACTGATCGACTGCGCCGGGCAGTAGAGCGTCGATCGCATCCGCACCGCCCGAGACCAGTGGATGAAAGTGCGCGGCCTGCGGTACGCCGGGGCGCGGCTCGGGACCGTTGGGCAGGTCATGAGCTTCGATGATCTCGACGGTGTCGACGCTGTCCTTGACGGCGGCTGCCGCGAGCATGCCGGCGAGACTGCCTCCGATGACGACGGCGCGGGTGGATATGCGGTGGGGGTCGGTCATGACGCACTGCTTTCTGCAGAAATACCAGGGTGCTCGTGAAGGCTAGACACGACGGGCGAGGACAGCGCCCGTGACAGAGCGATCAGGTCACGGGGGCGCCAGGGCTGTGCGTTCGGGGCTCCGTCGGGCCTGGCCCCGGCCTGGTGCTGCCGGGTACGGGCCGCGATGACCATCGCCGCGTCCGCCGTGGCTTCCGCGAAGCTTTCGTCCTCGCCGCCGTCAAGGGCGCGGCGGAAGGCCCGATCGCGTACGGCAGCGTCGCAGTGAGGCGCCAACGCGAGAAGCGCGTCGTAGATGCTGGTCTTCCGGCGGGTCAGTCGTACGGCAGGCGAGGACCACCAGGGTAAGGACGTGCGGATCGCACCAGGAGTGGGCACCTGCCGCAGCTCCCGCCACAGGGGAGAGAGCTCGCGTAGTTGCCTGAGCGCCTGCACCGCCTGGGCCACGCGTGGTCCGGCCAGGGGGAGGCCGAAGCCGCAGACCACGAGGGCGGCGGACGGAGCCGCGGCCTGTGGGGCCACCTGGTCGATGAGGAAGTCCCACCGGTGCCCGGTCCAGCGGCCGTAGATGGCGACCAGCTTGATGACGTCGTAGCAGACATGGAGCAGGTAGCCGGGGGCCAGGATGCGCAGACCCGCGCGGAGAAAGCCGTGGACCTCCTTCGACCACCGCCAGCACAGCACACTGGTGGCCATGGTGCCCACACCCTGGGCCAGGAGGTAGGTCAGGATCATCTCCCGGATGAAGGGGGTGCCGGCGTAGTACCCGTCGAAGAGGCTCAGCTGTTCCACCGGGGCATGTCCCAGCCAGAACAGGACGTTGACGGCGACGACGGCGAGAACGTAGACGGCGATGCAGACCTGAGAGGCGCGTCGCGTCTGCTCGGGTGGCGCCGGGCGCCAGTTGACGATCAGCAGCAGGCTCGCGCCGCCGAAGACGGCCAGCGCCGAATAGGCCACGGGGGCGGCGAAGTTGGGGACGCCGGTAGCCCGGTTGATCGCGGCGATGGAGTCGGGCGCGGCGAAGAAGAAGACCAACCCGCCGTCGATCAGCAGTAAGACCACAGAACTTAACAGCGGGTCACGTCGGCGGCGCAGCAGGACGGGAACCTTCAGCAGGCCGATCAGCAGCAACGACACCCCGCAGATGTAGAAGACCGCGTTGTCGGGTCCGTGTCCGTGGCTCACGGCGGCTGAACTCTCCTCGAGGCGTGGCAGCAGGCGGCTGATCGTGATCGAGTCAGGAACCGCGGATGCGGTGGACCATGGAAACCTGTATGCGGCCCGCGAGATGCTCGGCGTCGGCAAGGGATCGTGCCTCGGCGAGGACCTCTCGTACTCCTGTGGCGAACCTGTACCCGAAGAACTCCGCTTCCTCCTCGTGATGGTCCACCTGGGGATCATCGGCCCGGAAAGCGATGTGCAGCCCGAGGTCCGTCTGTTCGGACGGCGGAAGCTCGGCCGGATCGGCATCGCAGATCGCCGCCACCACATCCCGGACACCGTCCGGCATCCGTTCCTGCCCGGCGCGGGCGGCGGTCGGCCCGTGCGCGGTGAGGGCGCCGCAGTGGCCCTCGAACATGTGCCAGACCTCGTGACCGATGATGACCAACTGATGGTCCAGGTCGGTGTTCTGCTCGTAGGCGATCACATCGCGGGAGGTGCGGTCGATCCACAACCCGCTCGCGATCTCGGGCGGGAACGTCACGGCGCGCAGTCGGACAGGACGGCCACGAACCTGCTCGATGGCTCTGCCGACGGCGGGTATGAGATCGTCGTCGTTCGCAGGCGCGTCAATGGCGGCGAACAGTCGAGAGCACAGCCTCCTCATCGCCCGTGATCCTGCACTCACCGCAGGTCACTCCCGCCCATTTCCAGAGGAATCGTGCGACGACGGCTGGAGCCGGACGGGTCGGGGGCTGCGCCGGCGCATCGCATCGGACGTGTCTTCATCGCTTTTCTTCGTCGTCGAGTTCGAGCAGGGCGTTCAGCGTTGCGGACAGCACGTTCCAGCGTTCCTGCGGCAGTTCCCTTGCCTGGCGCAGAGCGATGCGGCGGACGTCGTCGTAGCGCGACAGTGCTTCTACCAGTGGATCAGCCGCGGTTTCCGACCGGTCCGGCGTCGCCTTCAGCGCGGCCAGTACGGGCAGCAGCGCCCGGTTGAGAGCGTCGGCGGCCGGGGCGGTGAAGAACGACTCGCCTCCCTCGACCCCGAAGAAGCCGACCAAGCCGTGCAGGAGTTCAACGCTGGGGACCTTCTCACCGGAGCATACTTTCCGCGCCCAGAGGGCGGAGACCCCGAGCTGCTGGGAGATGCTGCCTGCGAGGTCCGACATGCGTTTGCCGGTCTGTGCCAGGTGCGTGTCCGCGAGGGCCTTGATGCGCGTGCGGACTCGCTCGTTGACGGTGTCGGCCGACGGTTCGCCGCCGTGCAGCAGGGTGCGAACGGTGTCTTCGGCCAAGGCCGTCCTCGCCGCGAGCCTCCCCGCGTCGAGCAACTCTGAGTGATCCACGCCCCGTTCTCGGACGAGCGCCCGCAGACGCTCAAGCGTCACTGGCAGAGGCGGGGCAGGGTCCACCGGGGTGCTCCCAGGGTGCGCGGGTGACGGGTTGATGTGCGCATGGCACCCTAGCAGGACCCGATTTCCGTGATCAACGATCGTTTATTTTTCGATTATCGATCGTCGCGATATTTCGTTACGAGCCGACGTCGGACGTGTGGCGAACCAACTCGGTGGCCAGGCGTCGCATGACTGTGCGGTTGGCGCGCCGCATCGCGATCCGTACGACCACGGCACTTACACCATCGAGCCGCTGCGAACCGGTGGGAGCCACGGCTCGTTCACGTACACCTGGGTACGCGCCCCTCTCATCGACGCCGTGGGCCAGGCGCCGGCCCGCCGACGGTCCCGGTCGCGGAACCTGCGGCGGCCCTGCTCGTCTGCCCTAGTTCCCGGTCTTGAGGAGCGGCGCGTCCCGAGTGAACTCCCGGAACCCGACGCTGTAGTACAGCCCGCGCGCCTTGGGATGTCCTGGTGCACCCAGACAGGCGACCGTCATGTGATCGGCTCCGGCATCACGCGCCAGATGCATCCCGTGCAGCAGCATCGCCCTGCCCAGGCCGAGGCGCCGGTAGTCCGGATGCGTTCCGACCGGCTCGAATTCGGCGGTCTGGTTCACCTCGTCGAGCCACATGATCGTCGATGCGGCCATCGTTCCGTCCGGCGCCTCCACCAGGACGTGCAGGTCGCCGCGGTACGGCGGGGTCCGCCGTACGCCCTCGTAGGCCTCGGCCGTGTACGTTGAGGGAGCCCAGGCGTCCACATGAGCCTGGACCGCGGCCTGCGGGCCGGCCTCGTCGGCGGTGCGGAATCGGAACCCCTCGGGCAGCAACGGTTGTTCCAGGTCCTTGAGGTCCCGCTCGTTGAGTTGAGTCCAGGAGCCGGTGTCGCCGAGCGAAGCCGGATCGGTCCCATAGCCGTGCGCCGCCCATCGCCTCAGGGCGAATTCATCGGCGGCGCACGGCACCACGGTGCGCTCGATGCCGACCGTCACGCCGTCGTACCAGTCGATCAGCTCGTCCAGCAGCTCGCAGTGGTCGGGATGGACCTGATATGCCAGATAGGCGTTGGTGACGTCCTCCACCGACCCGTCGCTCCGCCTCGCCCGGTGTGGCAGACGGACCCAACCCCAGGCGACCAGATCGGAACCGGAGAACCACAGTCGACGCAGCCAGCCCTCGCCGTTGCTCGCGTACCCTTTGCCCAAGTTCCAGGCCAGCTCTCCGTATGACGCGTCGGTGTTCACCAGGTCGGGACGGACGGCCGTAACCTGCTGCGCCAGGAGCTGCATGAGCCGCACGTCCGCAGCGGTCACGAACTCGGAGTCATCCATGGTGCGCCACTGTGCCAGGGTTCCGCGAAGCCAACGAACCATTTTTCCAAAGGCGGAGGACCACAGCGGCTGGCGGCCCAGCGCTCGGAGGACATCGTTGAGGAAGGTGGGCTCGGAGGAGCTTGTTCGGGCTGCGAACTACGCGTCGGCGCGGGGAGGTTGTCGCTCCCGCCTGTCCCGTGCGGTGCCCGCCCGTTCCGGTTCCCGGCGTCGCTGTGCGCTGTCGCTGATGCGCAGCATCAGAGCCACCATCAGCCAGTTGGCGACCATGGAAGAACCGCCCTTGGCGAGGAAGGGCAGAGCCTTGCCGGTGAGGGGGATGAGGCCGAGGACGCCACCCGAGACGACGAACACCTGCAGCAGGAGAGCGCTGGAAAGGCCGACGACCAGGAGTTTGCCGAACGGGTCGCGGCCCATGAGGCCGGCGCGCAGGCCTCGTTGGGCGAGCAGGGCGTAGAGCAGGAGCACCGCCGTCACGCCGGTGAGACCGAGTTCCTCGCCGACCGTGGTGAGGATGAAGTCGCTGTTGCCGGCAAAGCCGATCAGCTCGGGGTGGCCCTGGCCCAGGCCGCTCCCGGTGATGCCGCCGCTGCCGAAGCTGAACAGCGCCTGGGCCAACTGCTCGGACATGCCTGCCGCTTGGCCCTTCGGGGTGAGCGCGTCCATCGGGTGCAGCCAGGCCACCACACGACCGTGGACGTGCGGTTCCATCGAGCCGACGACCGTCGCTCCCACGGCGAACATCACGACGCCGAAGACCACCCAGCTGCCCCGCTCGGTGGCCAGGTACAGCATGATCACGAAGAGGCCGAAGAAGATCAGGGAGGTGCCCAGGTCCCGCTCGAAGACGAGCACCAGCAGACTGATCATCCAGATCGTGACGATCGGGCCCATCTGCCGCCCAGGAGGCAGCCGCACGCCGAGCACGCGGCGTCCGGTGAGAGCGAGCGCGCCGCGGTTGACTGTGAGATAGCCGGCGAAGAACACCGCGATCGCGATCTTCACGAACTCGCCGGGCTGCACCGACAGCGGTCCCAGCAGAATCCACCGCTTGGCGCCGAACTGGTCCGCTCCGAAGAAGGCCGGCGCCATCAGCAGCACCAGGGCGACGGTCATCATGACGTAGAGGTAGCGCTGGAGCCGGCGGTAGTCGGGCAGCACGAGCAGGACGCCGACGCATACGGCGATGCCGATCGCCGACCACATCAGCTGCCCGCTGCCCGCCTGGGCGATGTGCAGACGGCGTTGCGCCGCGTACGTGATGTCGAGACGGTGCAGAAGGACCAGTCCGAGGCCGGTCAACAGCAAGGCGATCGTCAGGATCAGGGGGTCGGCCCGAGGCGCCCAGCGGCGCACCGCGATGTGCGGGACGATCGCCAGCAGGACGACGGCCACGCTGAAGCCGGCGAACCCGGGCGGCAACCGGTCCAGCATGGACACCCCGACGTATGCGTAACCGCTCACGATGACCAGCACGGCCATGGCGAGCATCAACGCCTCGGTCCGCCGCCGGTCGGGCGCCAGCGCGAGGGCCGCCATGGACATGGTCCGTTCGGCGTCCGTGTCGTGTGTATCCGGCGCCGACGGCGCGGCTTCCCTCAGGCTCCGCAACAAAAACCTCCACCTCGGGGCACCACGAACTGGGCAAGGCGTGAACCCGGTTGTGGTGATTCGCGCCGGAAGACGATGAGCGGTCGATCATGGTTGCTCGGTGTGAATCGCCTAACCATGGCGTCCTTCACCTGGCGCCTCGGCCTTGTCATTCTTGAAGAGGATCCCGAGCCCGGCGTCACACTAAAGGCCGGCGGACCTCAACCAGCGTTCGGCGATACCCGCAACCCACGGCCCGACTTCGTCCGGTGTCGCGGGTGGTGCCTCGACGATGACGATTTCAGTCACCCCGACGCGGGCCAACTCCGGCAGATCTTCGGGGGTCGCGTCGGTCAGCGCCACCGCCACGGTGAGCTTCTTCCCCGAGTGGTTCGGCTCCGGGCAGTGCTCAGCCAGGGAGGAAACACGTTCCACCGCCTCTGCGACCGAGAGGTTGAAGCCGTACCACCCGTCCGCGATGGTCGCGGCCCTGCGCAACGCCAAGCTGCTGTTGCCGCCCATGACGACCGGGATCCCCTGCTCGCGCACGGGTTTGGGGTTGACGCGGACGCCGTGGAAACGCGTGAAGTCTCCCTCGAACGTGGCCACGTCTTCGCGCCACAGTGTCCGTATGACGGCGAGGTACTCCTCGGTCCGCCGGCCGCGTGCGGTGAACGGAACGCCGAGCGCGGCGAATTCGTCGGCGGACCAGCCGATTCCGATGCCGAGGGTGAGCCGCCCGTCCGACAGGACGTCCAGGGTCGCCGCTTGTTTGGCGACCACCACAGGATTGTGCTCAGGCAGCAGCAGAACTCCGGTGGCGAGGCCGATCTCTTTCGTCACGGCCGCTGCGAAGCTCAGTGCGAGCAGCGGGTCGAGCCAGTCGGCGTCGGCCGGGACGGCGATCCGGCCGTCGTCGGAGTAGGGATACCGTGAGACGGGGGCGTCGACCAGGACGACGTGTTCGCCTGCCCAGAGCCGCCTGAATCCATGAGCCTCGGCGGCCTGCGCCACCGCCCGGACGACCTCTGGACGAGCACCGCTCCCGATGCCCAGGGCATGCAGACCTACCTGCATACTCCGCCTCCTGAAACCCCATGCGGGTGCTGTGCCGGCAGGCAGCCAGGATGTGCAGGCAGCCAGAACCAGCAGAGATGACCGACCGTAACAGTGCCTTCCGGATACGACTGGCCGCCGTGCCGTGTCGATTGCCGGCCGATGCGGAACCGGTCGTCGGCCTGTGGCCCTCGCTGCTCCGAACGGGCGCAAGGCATGGGTGCCGCGCGTGGGAACCGGCCGATCAACGCCTGCTCCGAGCAGGTCGGCATGGCTCGGTGATGCGGGCCGTTTGCCGGGGTGGGGGAGGGGATCCATGGGCTCCATAGATGCCGGTCGAGGCTGCCTCCACGTCACAGGGGGTGGATGGTGCTCGTTGTGGTGCGGGAAGCCCTGGCGGTCGAATATCGGCAGTCGGTGGGCGGCCCAGGTGCTTCCCCCCGGTTGCAAGGGTCGGGGCAACCGCAGCGCCGTTTCACCCGGCCCACCTAAGCTGTGGCCGGCGCCCAGTCAGCCGGCTTGCTCAGGAGCCGGGGCCACCGAGCGCAGCCACCCGGGGCGATCGCATCCGCTCAGCCATCTCGTAACGGCCCGTCAGGAGCCTTGGCCGAAGGCCGGGTTGCCCGTGACGATGCGGGCGTGGTCGAGCAGACGGTCCTCGATGTCCTGTGCGGTCGCACTGCCGATCAGCAGGTCCATCGCGTAGCCGTCCTCCAGGGCCACGAAGGACCGTCCCAGGGCTGGGGCGTCACCGGTCAGCGTGAAGTCGCCGCTCTCCTGCCCGAGTTCGAGCACCTGGCGGTAGAGCTCGGCCTGCTGGACGGCGAAGGTGCGCTGCCGGTCGGCGGCACCCTCGTTGCGCAGTGCGACGGGGAACAGTTCGAAGAGCAGCCGGGTGCTCTCCTCGCCTTCTCCGGGCCAGGGGACGCCGGTGTGGATGCAGGCACGCAACCGTGCCACCGGGCCCTCCGCCGCCGCGATGGCCTTCTCGCGGCTGACGAAGTACGTCGCTGCGCTGCGCTCGAACACGGCGGCGAAGAGTTCCTGGATATCGGCGTAGTAGTAGAGCACCGAGGCGGGGGTGACGCCGGCGGCCCGGGCGACGTCCCGCAGCTTGGTGGCTGTGGCTCCGATGTCCACCACGGTCCTGGCGGTCGCCTCGATCAGCTGGGCGCGGCGTTCCGCCTGGTTTCTCGGTCGGGCCATGGGGGACATGCTCGCACACCCCCGGACGGCTCCCTCATCTCACCTGCGGCGACCCATTGACCCGCCCTCATTCGTTAACTAAATTTCGTTTAACGAATCCCCGAGTCAGACCTGGTGACCCATGTCCCGTCCCCTCCCTCTCGTCCTGGCCCAGGCAGCCCAGCGCACCGCCGACGACCTGGACGGCCTGGCGGCCGACGTGCGAAAGCGCACGGCGGGGCTCCCCGCCACCCCCCTGATCGTCTATCCCGAGCTGCATCTGGGCGGCCCGGTCGGCGGTGCCACGCCCGCACCCGCCGAGCTTCCGGAAGCCCTCGCCGAGCCCCTGGACGGCCCGCGTGACCGCGCCCTCGCGGAACTCGCCGGCGATCTCGGTGTCTGGCTCGCCCCGGGCAGCGTCTACGAGCGTGGCGCCGATGGACGCGTCTACAACACCGCCCCCGTCTACTCCCCGCGCGGCGAGCGCGTCGCGACCTACCGGAAGATCTTTCCGTGGCGGCCCTACGAGACCGTGAGCCCGGGCGCCGAGTTCACCGTCTTCGACCTTGACGGCATCGGCCGCGTGGGACTGTCGATCTGCTACGACGCGTGGTTCCCCGAGACCACCCGCCACCTCGCCTGGATGGGCGCCGAGCTGGTGCTGAACTTCGTGCTGACCTCCGGCAGCGACCGGGCCCAGGAAGTCGTGCTGGCCCGCGCCAACGCCATCGTCAACCAGGTCTTCGTCGCCAGCGTCAACTGCGCCGCGCCCGTCGGCACCGGTCGCAGCCTGCTCGTGGACCCGCAGGGCACCGTCCGCTCCGAGGCCGCGGGCGACAGCGACACCACCCTGACCGACGTGATCGACCTGGACGAGGTCACCAACGTCCGCCGTCTCGGCACTGCCGCGCTCAACCGGCCCTGGCAGCAGTTCCGCCCCGACGACCAGCCCCTCGCCCTGCCGCTCTACCAGGGCCGCATGGACCCCGCCACCTGGGCCGGCGCCACCGCCCCGGCCTCCTTGCCCGGCCAGCCGGCCGAGGCCAGCCCTACACTCGGGGAAGTGAGAGTCCCGTGACAGATCAGCCCACCCGCCTGCGTGGAGACCTCGGACTCGTCTCCGTGGTCGCCTTCGGCGTCGCCTACATGGCTCCCGCCGTCGTCACCTCGATCTTCGGCGTCATCGCCGCCACCAGCAAGGGCGCCGCGCCCACGGCCTACGTGATCGCCACCGGAGCCATGCTGCTGACCGGCCTCAGCTACGCCAAGATGGCCAAGGTCCACCCCAGCTCCGGCTCCGTGTACACCTACGCCCGCAAGGAACTCGACTCCCGCGTCGGCTTCCTCGCCGGATGGGCACTGCTGCTCGACTACCTGTTCCTGCCGATGGTCGCCTGGCTGCTCCAGGCCATCTACCTCCACGCCCAGTTCCCGGCCATACCGGAGTGGGCCTGGCTGGTCATCAACGTGGTCCTCGCCACGGCCATCAACGTCCTCGGCCTCAAGGTCGCCGACCGCATCAACCGAGTGCTGCTGGTCGGCGTCACGGCCATCCTCGTCGTCCTCGCCGCGCTCTGCGTCCACTACGGCCTCGGCCACGGCGGCGGCCCCGCGGCCGGCCACTCCTTCTGGAACAGCGCCACCAGCATCTCCGCCGTCACCGCTGCCGCCGCCGTCGCCGCCTACGCCTTCCTCGGCTTCGACGCCGTCAGCACCCTCAGCGAAGAGGTGCGCGACCCGCAGCGCACCATCCCGCGCAGCATCATCCTCACCGTCCTGACCGGCGGCGGCATCTTCATCGCGATCTCCTTCCTGATGCAGTGGGCCCACCCGGGCGGTTCCTTCCCCGACGAGAACTCCGCCGGGTACCTCCTGTCCACGACGGTCGGCGGTAAGACGTTCGCCGACGTCGCCAACATCGTCAGCATGCTCGGCGGGTTCGCCTCCTGCGTCGCCATCCAGGCCAGCACCAGCCGCCTGATGTTCGTCATGGGCCGCGACGGCGCCCTGCCGCGCCCGATCTTCGGACGCCTGCACCGCAAGCTGCTCACCCCGGTCACCAACGTGCTGGTCATCGGCGCCGTCGGCCTGCTGGCCATGAACCTCTCACTCGCCGACGCCACCTCCTTCATCAACTTCGGCGCGTTCCTCGGCTTCACCCTCGTCAACGTCTGCGTGATCGCCTACGCCGTACGGCAGTGGCGCTCGGGCACCCGTCACTCGCCCGTGCGATACCTGCTCCTGCCCGCCGCGGGCGCCGCGGTGGACGTCTACCTGATCACCCAGCTCGGCGGCACCGCCGTCAAGCTCGGCCTCGGCTGGCTGGTCATCGGCATCGTCTGGCTCGCGGTGATCACCAAGGGCTTCCGCCGCCCAGCGCCCGAACTGCGACTCCAGTCCGACGGGGAAGGCGGAGGCTCGGCCGAGTCGGAAGCCTCCGGCCCCCTCCTCCCGACGACCTGAACCACGCCCGAGGCCCCCGACCGCAGAGAGCGGCCGGGGGCCTCGGGTCATGCATGCCTGACCGCGGACTCTCGCGTGCCTGCCGCGGTGCATGGAGTACGCCTCAACGGCGACGCTCCTGACACCGCCTGCCCTCCCGAACGCCGTCGACTCATCTGCAACCTGAGGCCCCGGGTCTACGTCTCACGGGGAGCCGGGGGCGGAAATCCGTCGGGTGCCGAAGCAGGCGGGCTGGGCTGGGGGAGAACACGTGGCGAGTGCGTTTTCGACAAGGCGGGGAGCGGGCTCGACTACGAGCCCTGGGAGATCTGCTGTCGGTGTGGTCGGCTGTGCCGTGGTCATGATCGCCGGCACGGTGTTCGGGCTGCCCGGCGCCGCACAGGCGGCCTCCACCACATCGGTGCCGGGATCTGTGCCACCCGTCGTGCACACCCTGCCCGTTGCGAGTGCCGCGCCGTCCTCCCAGCAACTCACCGTCCAGGTGTGGTTGAAGCCGGACCTGGCTGGTGCCGCGGCGTTCGCCGACGCGGTCAGTACGCCGGGCAGCGGGGAGTTCCACCACTATCTGAGCCCCGACGCCTACACCGCCAGGTTCGCTCCTTCCCGCGCACGGGCCAGAGCGCTCGCGGGATGGCTGAGCGCCAAGGGGCTGACAAAGGTGAACGTCGGCAGCGGCCGCGACTACGTCTCGGCGACAGGGCCGGTGGCGAAGGTGCAGTCCGCGTTCCGAGTGCGGATCAACAAGTATCGGGTGAACGATGCGCACGGCAGGCCCACGCTGATCCAGTCCGCCGACCGCGACGTCTCGGTGCCCACTTCGCTGGCTCCCGACGTTCTGGCGGTCACCGGGCTGAGCGGCGCCCGGCCGGCCGTACCCCTTGCCTCGGCGACGTCGGACACGGGCCGACCCACAGCGACCGGGAAAGCGGCGACGTGCTCGGGGTACTGGGCGCAGCACACGCAGGCCTTCCGACCGACCTACCGAGGGCTGATCAAGGCATCGCTGCCGGTCTGCGGGTACTCCGCCGCCCAGATCCGCGGCGCCTACGGGGCGACCTGGACGGACACCGGCAAAGGGCAGACCGTGGCGCTGACCGAGGACGAGGCGCCGACCGCGATGTTCCAGACGCTGACGGACTACGCGAAGAGCAATCATCTCCCCGCGCCGAAACCCTCGCAGTTCCGGGAAGTCCGGGCCGGGAGCTCCTGCAGCCCGCCGGCGACTCGCGTGACGCAGTCGGCCGCCGTGAACGACGAGGCGGAGATGGACTCCGAGGCCGTCTACGCCATGGCCCCCAACGCCAACCAGCTGATGGTGGTCGGGGGAGGATGCGACGAGGACCAGGCGCTGCTCGACGCCGCACTGGCCGTGCTGACGGGTGACGGACACCGTCCCAGCGCTTCCATCGAATCCAACTCGTGGCAGATTCCTCTGGGTTCGGTGCCGGAGTCGACCGTGCACGCGATCGACGTGCGGGCCGCTGCCGAGGGGGTCGGCATGTACTTCGCGTCCGGTGACACTCCCGGTCTGACGGCGACCGACTCCGACCCGTACGCGGTGGTGGTCGGCGGCACCAGCGTCGGCATCGGGGCGACGAACAACCGGGTCTTCGAGACCGGGTGGTCCGACGACTACGGTTCCCTGGACCACGGCAAGTGGACCGACCTGGGCGTCAGCGGCGGCGGAGGGGGCATCAGCCTGGTCTACGCGCAGCCCGCCTACCAGAAGGGTGTCGTCCCCGCGGCGATGGCGCGCGTCCGAGTGGGCAAGCGGATGGTCACCGAACGCGCCGTGCCCGACATCGCCGCCGACGCCGATCCCGACACCGGCTTTCTGTCCGGGTACATCGCGTCGATGAGCCACGGCAAACCGGGACCGTACCGGACCATGGTGAACGCCGGCACCAGCCTGGCGTGCCCGCTGATCGCCGGCCTGATCGCGGACGCCCAGCAGGGCCGGAAGTCGGCCTTCGGCTTCATCAACCCACTCGTCTACCGGCTCGCCGGCACCCGGGCGTTCCACGACGTCCTGCCGGTCGGCTCGTCGATGCCCCAGCAGGACCGGGCCGCCTACCTCCCGGCGGACGGTACGCACGACGGAACGGGTATCGACGTCTTCGACGCCCAGGATCGCACCCAGACCCAGCAGGTCACCGCCAAGGGCTACGACACCATGACGGGCGTCGGTACACCGAACGGCCCCGCCTTCATCACCGGCCTGCGCCACGCTGCCCACTGACCGGGCCAGGACGACCGCGGTAGGCACCGGTCGGGGTGGGGTCCGGTGCCCCCGTGTGTCGTCGAACCCGTGCGAACGGCCGCTCATCGGCCGGTCGCGCGGGTGGGGCCGGGGTCTCAGAGCATGAGCAGGAGCCGCGTGTTGGGGACGAGCTTCCGGTTCACGCTGGTGCTCTGCACGAAGATCGTGAAGTCGTCGTTGTGGTCCGGCTTGACGCGGACTTCCACGTCCGGCAGGCCGAGCAGAGCCCGGGCCTCGGGCCCCGTGTACACCCGGTCCGTCTTCTTCTCCAGCACCGCTATCTGCTTCCGCGCCTGGATCTTCTCCGACTTGCTCAGCTGGTAGAACGCACCGCCGGTACGGTAGGTGTGCCCGGACTCCACGACCCAGTCCCGGATCCCCGCGTCACGCGCGACGGAGATCAGCTGGTACTCGGACGGGTTCGCCGGGGTGAGGCCGGCCGCCTTGATGGTGTCGCTGTTGACCGCTTCCGCACCCACGGAGAACACCGCCCGCGTTCCCCGGACGCCCTTGGTACGGCCCACCATGAACTTCTCGGTGGCCTGCTGGATGACGTGCCCGGCCTCCTCCAGCCCCCGTGTGCTCGTGGCGTCCCAGACGGCGATGTTGTCCTTCGGGAAACCGCACTGGATGGCCTCGCGCTTGCCCA
Source organism: Streptomyces sp. NPDC004561 (assembly GCF_053602155.1). Lineage (NCBI taxonomy): Bacteria > Bacillati > Actinomycetota > Actinomycetes > Kitasatosporales > Streptomycetaceae > Streptomyces > Streptomyces sp. NPDC004561. The sequence continues at coordinate 12,336 of NZ_JBSGDB010000062.1, read as the reverse complement.
TCTGGTCCGGCACGAGGACGGCCAGCGTCCAGTTGACCTCTTGCGTCTCGATCATCTCGGCCACGGCCCCGACCAGGTCACGCGGATTCCGGGTGGGGGCGTCCGGGCAGCGGTGACTCGCGTTCTCCTGCCCGTCGGTGAGGATGAACGTCAGGAAGCTGTGGTCGCCGTACAGTTGCGCCGTCTGCGCCAGCTCCCGCTGTGACTTCAGTGCGGCCGCCAGCAGAGCCGTCATCCCACCCACCCGGTACAGCTGCTTCAGCGACGGCATCCGCAGCACGTCCTTGTCATAGATGACGCACTCCACCTTGTCGGCGAAGACGTACACCGTGACGCGGGTTTCCTGGTCCAGTTCCCTGGACCGGCGGGCGAGGTAGGCGATCTGCTGGTCGGCGACCTCGACGACCTTGCGGCTCAGATGGGTCATGGACGAACTGGCATCCAGCACAAGGGCAACGTGATTGATGTAGTTCTGGCTTCCGGTCATGACGGCTCCCCCTCGTTCCGACTCGATGCTCCTACCGTCTCACGCACCACTGACAATCGATCTTGGATCGCCGGTCGCGCACGGCCGGCGCCAGGGCGCCCAGCATCAGCAGCCCCGTCAGCCCGAACCCCCACCCGTACCCGGTGTGTGCCGCGAGGAGGCCGAAGCCCGCGGCGCCCACGCCCATGCCCCCGTCGTAGGCGAGGTTCCACAGGGCGGTGACCGTGCCGTACGACGGGCGGGAGACGCGGCTGTACATCAGGGTGAGCGTGGCGTTCTGGGCGATGCCGAAGCCGGTGCCGAAGACGGCCGCACCGGCGAGTACGGCGACCGGGCCGGGGGGCGCCGCCAGGGTCGACAGACCGGCGGCCGACACCAGCAGTCCCGGTACCACCAGCCGTGCCGGGCCCCGGCGGTCGCCGTACCGCCCCGCCACCCAGCGGGCCGCGGTCGAGGCGGTGCTCTGCACCAGCAGGGCCACCGTCGCGATGCCGGACCCGTGGGGGACCGCCAGCGGCAGAAAGGTGACCAGGATGCCGGCGGCGACGGCGGTGGCCCCGAACACCACGGTCGGTCGCCGCAGCCCGCCGGCCCGCAGGCCACCCACCACCCCGAGAGCCTTCGTTCGCCCACCGGACGCAACCGGCCCGCCGTTGCTTGTGCTCGACCGGACATCGGTCGCGCACGAAGCCTGCCCGTCGGACTCGTCGGACTCGTCGGACTCGTCGGACCCGTCGGGGCCGTCGGGGCCGTTATCGGCCGTGCTCGGCCGGACGTCGCCAGGGTGTGGGGCCTGTTGGGCGCCGGGCGTATCCGGGATGCCATCGGACGCGCTCGTCCCACCGCCGGTCGCCTCGTCGCCGCACAGCACCGGTACGGCGCCGTCCGCGGCTGTCTCCGGCCCGAGCCCGCGCCGCCTCCGCCTCCTCGGAGCCGGCTCTCCCTGTTCCCGCAGCCCCCGTACCGTCGGGATCGCCATGAGGGCGGCGAGGGCCGCCGCCGCGGTGACCGGGGTGTAGCCGATGTGGCCGGAGAGCCAGACGCCCAGGGGCAGCGCGACGAGGGACGGCACGCCTCCGACCAGCCCGACCAGGGCGATGCCCTCGCCCCTGCGTTCCCCCGGGATCAGGGCCGCCGTCAGGGCGCCGCCGGCGACCATCGAGAGGCCGAAGCCCAGGCCGCGCACCCCGCACACCGTTGCCGTCCAGGCCGGGCCGTCGGACAGGGACAGCGCGAGCGCGGGGGCGCCCAGCAGGAGAAGTCCGGCCGCCAGCGGGCCCCGGCTGCCGTACCGGCCGAGGATCCGGGGTCCGGCCAGCTCGCCGAGCACCGTGGACAGCATCAGCGAGCCGGTCGCGAGTCCCGCCCCACTCCGCCCGGCGTGCACGGGCACCGCCGAGAGCAGCAGGAAGAAGCTCACATTCGAACCCACCACGCTCACGAACCGCAGGAGCAGCCCACGGGTCAGCAAGGGCGGCCGGGCGGTGGAAGTCATGGGGTTAGTAAGGGAGTTGCTCATGCCCTGGACGCTAGGTTCCGACCGGCCCCCCGGTAAGCTCCAATTCCATGCCTGTGCAGTGGGCCGGTCTCTCGCCCGAGCTGTTGCTGACCGTCGACCGGAGCAGCGGCGAACAGTTGCGCGCCCAGCTTGAGCGACAAGTACGGGACGCCATCCGCACCGGGCGCCTGTGCCAGGGCGAACGGCTGCCCTCCTCCCGGGAACTCGCGCGGGCCCTCGGCCTCTCCCGTGGCCTGGTCCAGGACTGCTACGCCCAGTTGCAGGCCGAGGGTTATCTGGTCGGCCGCGTCGGCTCGGCCACGCGCGTGGCCCCCTGCGCACCCACCGCCGCGCCCTCGCCCCAGGCGGAGCGGACCGGTCAACTTCCGTTCCTGATAGCCGACTTCCGGCACGGCGTGCCGGATCTGGCTTCCTTTCCCCGCGCCGACTGGCTCTGGGCGGTCCGGGAGGTGACCCGGGCCATGCCGACCGCCGAGCTGGACTACGGTGATCCGCGCGGTAGCCGGGTCCTGCGCGAGGTACTCGCCGCCTATCTGCGCCGGGTCCGCGCGGCCGCCGCCGACCCCGCGCACACCCTCGTCTGCTCCGGGTACGCCCAGGGGCTCGCCCTCACCCTGCAGTCCCTCGTCCACGCGGGCATCCGTGCCGTCGCCATCGAGGACCCCGGCGCCCCGGCCACCACGGCCGCGTCCATCCGAGCCGCCGGACTGACCCCCGTCCCCGTCCCGGTCGACGCGCACGGTATGGACGTCACCGCTCTGGAGGCGACGGGCGCCCGAGCCGTCGTCGTCACCCCCGCCCACCAGTGGCCCACCGGAGTCGTCCTCGCCCCTGAACGCCGGCACGCGCTGGTCGCCTGGGCCCGGCGCCGCGACGCGTACGTCGTCGAGGACGACTACGACGCCGAGTTCCGCTACGACCGGCAGCCGGTCGGCGGGCTCCAGGGCCTGGCGCCCGACCGCCTGGTGTCGATCGGCACGGTCAGCAAGTCCCTGGCCCCCGCCCTGCGCCTCGGCTGGCTGCTGTCACCGCCCGCGCTCAGTGCGCCTCTCACCGCACTGAAACGGATCGCCGACCGGGGTGCCCCCACGCTCGACCAACTCGCCCTCGCCCGGCTGATCGAGTCGGGCCGCTACGACCGCCACCTGCGCCGCATGCGCACCCTGTACGCGGCCCGCTGTACGACCCTGCGTACCGCCCTCGCCGCCCACGCCCCAGCCGTACGCCTGACCGGCCTCGCAGCCGGCTTCCACGCCGTGGCCCATCTTCCGGCCGGGACGGACGAGCAGGCCGTGATCGCCGCCGCCCGCGCCCGCCGGGTCGGCCTCTACAGCATGAGCTCCCACCGCACCTCCGGGGCGGCAGATCCGCCGCAACTCGTCCTGGGCTTCGGCGACCTGCCCGAGCGCTCGATCACGGAAGGTATCCGGACGGTGGGAGACCTGCTGGAGGGACGGACGCCGGCCTAGGTCCCGTCTTCCAGAACCCGCCCGCGTCCAACCTCACCCCGCGCCCGCCGACTTCAGCACCGCCAGCAGCGTACGGGCATCCCGCACGGTGGGGTGGCCCTCGCCGAGGTGGACAGCGGCGTCGTTCACCACCTGCTCGGCCTGTGCCACTCCGCCGGGCCGGTCGCAGCCGAGCATGGCGTGGGACACGCGCAGACGCAGTGTCAGCGGGTGGCGCGCGCCGAGCCGTGCCTGGGCCTCGTCGAGCAAGGTGCCGCAGCCACGGCGCGTCTGCGCCATGGGCGACCCCTCCTGTTCGCGCTCCCAGCGATGGACTCGGGCCGCCAGCTCCGCGGCCGCTTCCTCGAGCGTCACCGTGCGGGTGGCGCCACCGTTGTGGGCGTCCGACTCGGGCGAGGGCCTGGTGACCGCGGTTTCGACGGCGTGGCAGGCCTGCGGCACCAACCATGTGGTGTCTTCGGCGGCATGAGCTCGGGTGTAGGCGAGGGTCTCGTAGTGGCGTGTGGCAGGCATGGTGGCATGTTCCGCCACCAGGTTCCGCGCCCGGTCGGACAGCGGTGGCGGTTCGATCCGCCCGCACCGGCTCCGGGAACCAGTGCCTCGGCCACCTCACCGGCCGTCGGCCGCTCGGCCGGATCGAGGTGAAGGCACGATCGGACCAGCGCCACGAAGTCCTCGGGGAGCCCGGTGAGATCGGGTGTGCCGGCCCGGATGCCGGCGACCACGGACGGCGTGTCCCGGCCCCAGGGGCTGCGCCCCAGAGCAAGGCCGGCGAGAACGGTGCCCAGGGAGAACACGTCGCTGGCGGGTGTGAAGGTGCGTTGTTCGCGCAGCTGCTCAGGGGAGGCGTACGCGTAGGTGCCCGCGAAGCCGCGCCGTGGCTCGGTGAGCCGTTCGATCTGGGCGATGCCGAAGTCGATGACACGCGGGCCGTCCTCGGTCAGCAGCACGTTGGCCGGCTTGAGATCGAGGTGCACGATGCCCTCGGCGTGGATGGCACTCAGGGCGAGGGCGATGCCCGCCCCCAGGGTGCGCACGAGGCCGACGTCCAGCGGCCCGCAGCGCTCGGCGAGTTCCCGCAGCGAGGGGGCGGCCACGTACGGCACCGCCATCCACGGGGTCGGACCGTCGGTGTCCGCGGCGATCATCGGCACGGTGAACCGCCCGTCGACCCGTTGGGCCGCCCGCGCCTCGTGGGCGAAGCCCCGCCTGATCGGGGGAGCCGCGGCGAGGTGCGCGTGCAGGGTCTTGACCGCGACCATCAGCCCGTCGGGATCCTGGCACAGGTAGACACGCCCGAAGCCGCCCTCGCCGACGCACTCCAGCACCTCGTACGAGCCGAAGACCGACGGCTGGTCCGCCCCGGAGGTGGGCCGTGCCCGCTCCATCTCCCGCCAGGTCCCGATGGCCTCGGCGCCCGCGTGCAGGGCGATCTCATCCAGCGGCGGTGCATCGAGGAGTGCGCACGTGAGCCGCTTCGCCGCGGGTGGGTGAGCCGTACGATCTCCGCGGTGGCCCGCGGCTGGGGATTCCAGAACGCGGCGCACTTCAGCCGCGTCTTCAAGGCGGCCTACGGCTGTTCGCCCAGCGAGTGGCGGGACGCGGGCCCGACCCCGGGCGCGCCGGAGGCGACGTAGCTCGCCACCGGTCCGTCCCGCCGTCCGCACGTACGTCAGGAGCCCATGTGTCCCGCGCCCGCCTCCACGGGTTCTCCCGCTCCGACACCAGCCGTGCCGAGGCCTTCAGCGACGGCGTGCTGGCCGTCGCCGTCACGCTGCTGGTCCTCGGTCTGTCCGACCCCAAACACCGGCCGGGCGGTCTCGGGCACGCCCTGGTGGCCCAGTGGCCCGCCTACCTCGGCTATCTCGCCTCGTTCGGATACATCTCGGTGATCTGGCTCAACCACCACCAGGCCTTCGTGCGGATCAGGTACATGGACCGCGGGCTGCACGCCGCCAATCTGCTGCTGCTGTTCACCACGACGGCCCTGTCGTTCCCCACCGCGGTGGTCGCGAGCGCACTCCAGGCCGACCCCTCGGGATCCGACGCGCGGGTCGCCGTCGCCCTCTACGCCGGACTCGCCGCGGCGATGTGTCTGAGCTGGGTGCTCTTCTACCACCAGCTCGCCCGCAGGCCCGAGGTGCTGGAACCGGCCGTGGAGGACGCCTACGTACGACACGGATGGCAGCGGTCCCTGGCCGGAGCCGTCGCCTACGGCACCGCCGGGCTCCTCGGCGTGCTCGTCGCGCCGCTGCTGGCGATCGCCGTCTTCGTGGTGCTCCCCGTCTTCTACTTCGTCACCAGCGAAGGGTTCCCGCAGGGGCGGGAAGGCTGACGGGGTGTCACCCCGTGCGGGCCGGCGCTCACGCGCGTCGAGGCGGGCGAGCCGCTCGCGGGGGTGGGCCGCGCGCCGGGGGTCGGCGTCCGGCCCCAGGGCGAGACGGCGTTCAGCGCCTCCCGTGCCTCGGCCCTCCTGCCCGCGCTCAGCGATGCCCCGCTCAGCTCGGTCAGTTGCCGGCTCTCCACGGCGGTGTTGCCGGTGGCGCGGCAGATGTCGACGGCGGTCCGCCAGTGGGCGACGACCTCTCCGCATCACCCCGAGACGGGTCATGTCCGAGGGCGCGGGAGCGCATGCTCTGCAGGGAGCCGTGCAGATCACCGGCGGCCTCGAACAGCCGGCCCGCCCGCTCGTTGTGCTCGAGCGCCTCGGCCGGCTCGTCGAGCAGGCGGTGCGCCCAGGCGCCGTAGTTGTGCGCCCACGCCTGCTGACCCGGATCACCGGCACGTTCGGCGGCGGCCGGCGCCCGTCCGGAGCGGGCGCGGCTGTCCCGCGGCCGGTCCTCGCGGATGAGCAGGGCCCAGGCGTGGTAGTCGAGCTGCGTCGCCTCGAGCAGGGGTTCGTCCAGCGCTCGGGCGGAACGGGCGGCGGCGGCGAAGACCTCGGGCCAGTGCACCCGGAAGATCCACTGGTCGGAGAGCCAGTGAAGCGACTCCGCCACCTCCACTACGGTCGCGTACTCGCCCGCCGCCGCGGCGGCGCGCAGGGCCGTCAGCCAGTGGGCTCCCTCCACCTGCAGCCACTCACGCGCCCGGCCGGAGTCGGACAGGTCGACCATGCCCCGCCCGCCGGCCGGCGGGGCTCCGTGCTCGGGTTCGTACCAGCGTCCGGCGACGACCGCGGTCTCCAGCAGCCAGCGGTACGTCGCCGTACGGGCCCGCTCCGCCTCTGGGCGCGTCCGAGCGACCGCCTCCGGAGCGTCAGCCGTCGCGCCACGCCGTCCTGCCCAGGTCACGGACGTGGCCGGGCCTCCGTTCCTTAGGAGTCGGGTGAGAGGAGGGCCACCCTGGGCGGGGAAGACCGTTCAGGGGGGCTACCCTGGGTGCTGATGCAGACACCTCGTTCGGTGAGGCGTCTTCACGGACACAGGCCACTGATCCCACCCGTCGAGAGACGCTCCGGATCAGGACAGGTCTCCCCGGCCCAAGGGGTGACCCCAAGTGGCTTCCCTCGCGAGGGATCACGCCGTGGAGTGCCAAAGCTCTGACGAGTTGGGGTGCGCTGGGCCGAGCCGGTTCCGGCTGCCCCTTGCCGCAGGATCGCGACACCTTGTGCGCGGCCGTGACCGGGAGGAGGCGACATGGACAGTAGTCCGGGCCATAGTCGGCCCCTCTTCGTGTTGTCCGCGCCGTCCTTCCGCGGTCCGCGGCAGCCTTCTCTTCCCTGACCCCCGTCCGGCCCGCAGGCCGTGCGTCGACCTGCGTCCGGCATGCCGTGCGGCCGTCCGGGGGAGGAAGCGCGCTGCTGTGGGCCGCCCGTAGCCCCGCCATCCCGGGGCATGGGGGTGTTCATCTTGGCTGCCCACACTCTGCTCATGTCCACTTCGGCCCGTCTGCGCGGTCGCCGGATCAGCCTGGAGCGCCGTGTCACCGCGTCCAAGGCCGTACGCACTTCTCTGGTGTCGCTGGCCGGGCTGATCGGCGGCCCGGTCACCAACCAGTCGGGCGAGGAGGTCGGCCGAGTCGCCGACGTGGTCGCCCGTCTGTACGGCAGCGAGTCGTACCCGCCGGTGACGGGACTGATCCTGCGCATCGGGCGCCGCAGGACCTTCCTGCCCGTCGAGAGCGTCGGCAAGGTGCACGCCGGGCACGTGCGGCTGCGCACGGCCCGGGTCGACCTGCGTGACTTCATCCGCCGTCCCGGAGAGGCGCTGCTGGCCAAGGACGTACTCGACCACCAGCTCGTGGACGTCGACGGCGTACAGGTCACCCGGGCCGCCGACCTCTACCTCGCGCCGCTGGTCGATCAGATCGTCCTGGTCGGTGTGGACGTCTCGCTGCCCACCCTGCTCCGCCGCCTGGGCCCGCGCCGCTGGCAGGCCCGCCCCACCCCGGAACGGGTGCTGGACTGGCAGGCCGTCGCGCCCTTCGCCGAACAGGCCACCGAGGGCCCTCCGGAGGTCCGGCTGCGCGCCTCGCGAGCCGCGCTGCACCGGCTGCGCCCTGCCGACCTGGCCGACATCCTCGAAGACCTGGGACGAGCCGAGCGCCAGCAGCTCCTGGGCTGGCTGGAACCGCAGCAGGCCGCCGACGCGCTGGAGGAGATGGAACCGGCGGAGCTGCAGAACCTGCTGCGCGAGGCCAAGCCGGAACACGCCGCCCGCCTGGTCGACGAGATGGAACCCGACGAGGCCACGGACGCCCTGCGCGACCTCACTCGTGACGAGCGCGACGCTCTGCTGGTACGGATGCCGAAGACAGAGGCGGCGGAACTGCGCCGGTTGCTCGCCCACCGGGCGGACACCGCGGGCGGCGCGATGACCACCCTGCTGATCACCGCTCAACTCGACGAGACCGTTGCCCAGGTACGGGGGCGGCTGGCAGAACAGGCCGAACACCGGACCGAGATCGACGCGATCGCCGTGGTGGACGGCGCGGACCGGCTGCTGTGCGACGTCGCGCTGTTCGACCTGGCGGTGGCCGAGGACGTAACCCCCATGGCCGATCTGGCGGCCTGGCGGGCGCAGTTCGGTCCACCGGACACGGTGCGGGCCACCGCAAGCCTGACGGAGACGGCCGACCAGTTGGTCGCAGCCCGTGCCTCCTCCCTGCTCGTGGTCGACGACACCGACCGCCCGATCGGCCGGATCCTGGCCGACGACCTGCTCGACGCGATGCTGCCCGAACGCGGGCGCCTGCACTTCAGGAGGTTTCTGCAGTGACCCGCGACCTCGACACGGCCACCGCGGCCGCGAAGTCCACCACGCCCGTACGCCGCACCGGCTGGCGGCGGATCACCATGATCGCGGCGGTCGCCGGTCCCGGCCTGGTCGCCGCGAACGCCGGCAACGACGCCGCCGGTATCGCCACCTACGCCTCCGCGGGCTCCCAATTCACGTACGGCACCCTGTTCTTCATGGTGCTGGTCACCGTCGCCCTCGTGATGGTGCAGGAGATGGCCGTCCGGCTGGGCGCGCACACCGGCAAGGGCCTGGGCGCGCTGATCCGTGAGCAGTTCAGCCTGCGCCTGACCGCCCTCGCCGTGTTCTGCCTGCTACTGGCCAACACCGGCCTGGTCGTCAGTGAGTTCGCCGGGATCGGCGCGGCCTTCGAACTGCTCGGGGTGCCCAAGTGGGCGGTCATCCCGCCGGCCGCGATCCTGCTGTGGGCGCTGGTGCTGTTCGGTTCGTACCACTGGGCCGAACGCATCTTCCTGATCATGTCGCTGGCGTTCTTCGCCTACCCGATCGCGATGATCCTCGGCCATCCCGACTGGGGCACGGTCGGCCACCACCTCGTCGTCCCGCACATCGAGCCGAGCAAGGACTTCATCCTGCTCGCGGTCGCCCTGATCGGGACGACGGTCAGCCCGTACATGCAGTTCTACGCCGCGGCGGGCGTCGTCGACCGCGGCGCGAAGCCCGCCGACTACCCCCTCATCCGCGCCGACGCCGTCCTCGGGGCCGTGTTCGCCTGCGTCATCAGTCTCACCATCATCATTGCCACGGCGTCCGCCATCGGCGGCACCGGCCCGCTCGACTCCGCCGCCCAAGCCGCCGAAGCCCTCAAACCGGTCGCCGGGAAGAACGCCGAACTCCTCTTCGCCGTCGGCCTGATCGGCGCCTCCGCGCTGGCCGGCGCCGTGGTGCCGCTCTCCGCCAGCTACGCCATAGGAGAGGCCGCCGGTGTCGAGCGCTCCGTCTCCCGCAGCTTTCGCGACGCCCCGCTGTTCCTGGGCCTGTTCACCGCCCAGATCATCCTCGGCGCCGCCGTGGCCATGACCCCGGTCGACGTCATCCAGCTCCTCATCGGCACCCAGGTACTGCAGGGCCTGATCAGCCCGATCGTCCTGGTCTACCTGCTGGTCCTGACCAACCGGCGCTCGGTTCTCGGCGCCGCCACGAACGGACCGCGCTACCGCGTCGCCGCCACCGTCGTGGTGGTCGGCGTCGGCGCGATGTCGACGATCCTGCTGGTCCAGACCGTCCTCGGCTGGTTCGGCCTCGCCTGACCCCGGACACAGCCCGGCGTGCGACGCGTCCGCGCTCCTGCCGAGGGGCTGGAGCGCGGACGGTGGCGCCCGGCCCCTCTCGGCGCCGGGGCGTCAGCCGGCTGCGACGAGGGCGAGTGCGGCGAGGACGAGAGCGCAGGCGGCCACGGTCAGGGCAGTCCGTGCGAGCCGCGCGCCGCGCACCCGCCTTCGCGGGGGCGGTGCGAAGCAGCAGCAGGGCCGTGCCGGATGCCAGTAGGGGGAGTCCAGCCAGTAGGAGCCGAGGAGTCGAGCGTTACCGGGGATGAGGGCTTCGTCGTCCACGCGTGGGCCAACGGCGGTCCGGCCGCGCGGGTTGCGGTCGTGGGCCCGGACGGCATCGGACCGTGACCTTGCATAGCCGCTGGGCATCTGCCGGCGGGCGAACACGCCGGCGCGATGCCGGGGGAGCCGTGTACCGGAACCCGGTCGCCACCTGCCCGGGATCGTGTGGCAGCCGTCCATCGACGGCGGCCACATGGTCAAATCGTCTTGACCTGACCGCCGTCGATGGTGAACTCGGCCCCTGTGATGTTGCCGGCGAGGGGAGAGGCGAGGAAGAGCGCCAGATCGGCGACTTCGTGGGCCTCGGTGACCCGCCCCGTGGAGATGCCCATGCTCTGCGGCACGACCACATCGATGGCTTCCTGCGCCGTGGTGCCGCTCTGGGACGCCATCACATCGGCGAAACCGCCCGGCTCGGTCCAGAAGGGGGTGCGCACCGGCCCCGGTGCGATCGAGTTGACCCGGACGCCCCGCGGTGCGAACTCCTCGGACAGCGACTTGGTCAGGCTGGCCAGCGCCGCCTTGGCCGCGGAGTAGTCGACGACCGTGGGGAAGGGCAGGCGCGCGTTGATGGAGCTGATGTTGACGATGCAGCCCCCGTCGCCGCGGAGCAGGTGGGGGAGAGCCGCGCGGCTGGCCCGGACCGCGCTGAACAGGGTGATGTCGAAGATCCGCTGCCACTCGGCGTCGTCGACGTCCAGGAAGCTCGGGCGGGGCGTCGCGGCGCCCACATTGTTGACCAGAGTGTCGACCCTGCCGTACTGGTCCACTGCGATCCGGACGAGTGCGTCCGGTCCCTCGGCGCTGGCCAGGTCGACCGGAACCACGGTGACCCCGTACTTCTCGTGGAGCCCCGAGAGCTCGGGAGTGCTGCTCCGGCTGCCGGCGACGACCTGTGCCCCTTCCCGGGCGAAGGCGTCCGCGACGGCCAGGCCGATGCCTTTGCTCGCTCCGGTGACGACGGCGACATTGTCCTTGAGCTGGAGGTCCATGGCGTTCCTTGTCCGGGTCGGCCCCCTGTCTCCACGGTAGGCGGAACCGACGCAGCCGGCTCAGGCGAGCGGCGACGTGCGCCGTGCATCTCGGCGGCCCGTTGGAACGTGACGTGCCTGCCCAGCGGAGCCCGCCGGGGCCGTAGACATCGCCGTCGTAGCCACACAGGGGCTGCCGAAGACGCCGTACGCCGCCTGCGGCGCCCTGAATGGCCTCCGCTGGGCGGCGTGTTCGCCCCGGCTCAGTCCGAATGGTGTGGGATCACGCTGCTGGATCGCGGCGCCGCAGGATGAGGATGGCGACCGTGGTGGCCACGGCGATGGCGGCGATCCGCGCCACGACGTCATCAGGGGCGGCAAGGGAACGGCGCGTCGGATCAGGCCACACGGCGGCGGCAAGCGATCAGTGGTACGGCGGTGACCGCGCCGCACACCAGCCCGGCCCCGAGGGTGAGCACCACCAGTGACGGGACGGACATCGGTTCTCCGGCGCCGAGCACGGACCACAGCGCGTCGCGGAACGCGACCGCGAGATGGATCGCGACGCATCCGGCGATCACGGACACCTCCGCGATGTGGCGGATGGCTGTGCGCGGTGGCCGGGTGATGAAGCCTCCGATCAGGTTGCTGATCCAGCAGAAGGCGAGATAGGCCGTCGTCTCGACGACCAGCGCCCAGGCGATCAGCAGCGGATCCGTCCACCCCTCCCCGCCGGCGAGAGCACCGACGAGACCCATGGCGACCAGCGCGCTCAACCCGACGAAGACGCCCATCGTGTGCCGGCGCACCCAGGCCGCGTTGCCGTCGGTCACCCAACGCCGCAGCACGGGAATCCGCCTGCAGATCCAGACGGCGTCGCCGAGCCAGTCATGCCGCCAGCGCGCGGCCGATCCACGCGGCATCCGGCAGCGCACCAGCAACAGGGTCGCGACGAGCGCGGCCGCGCAGGTCCCGACCAGTCCACCCATCACGTCTCCCTCTTCTCGCCTCGTACCGGGGAGTGTTCCCCGATACGGATGCTATCGTCGGCCGAGTAAACGGGGACCATCCCCCGATTT
>NZ_JBSGDB010000061.1:0-27777 GCF_053602155.1 Streptomyces sp. NPDC004561 | reverse complement strand
CTCCGCGGCCATCAGGGAACGCCAGGAGAACGCCCAGCCCTGCTTCATGCCGGCCACGTAGCCGGGCAGCGCCGCCGGCAGGGTGACGTGCCAGGTGCCCTTCAGACCGGTCGCGCCGAGCGTGCGCCCCGCGCGCAGGAACAGCGGCGGCACCTGGTCCACGCCGGACACCAGGCCGTTGGCGATGGACGGCACGGCGCCGAGCAGGATCACCGCGTACATCATCGAGTTGTTCAGGCCCAGCCAGATCACGGCCGGCGGCACCCAGGCCACCGACGGCAGCGACTGCAGGCCGGACAGGATCGGGCCGATGGCCGCGCGCACGAACCTCACCCGCGCCACCAGCAGCCCCAGCGGGGTGCCGATCAGCAGCGCGAAGCAGAAGCCGAGCAGACCGCGCGAGACGCTGGTCCATATGTAGCCGAGCAGGTTGCCCTGCAGCCAGTCGTTGCGGAAGGCGTGCCAGACCGCGCCCGGGGTGGGCAGCTTGGTCGGGTCGTCGACGATCTTCAGGGTGATCAGGCCCTGCCAGACCACCACTACGACGACGATCGCGGTGATCGGCGGCACGATCTTGTCGACGAAGGTCCTGCGCCACGGCGTACGGCCCGACTGCGCGGTCTCCAGCGCGTCGAGGCCCGCCTCCACGCTCCCCGTCCCGGGGGCGGTGGTCGTCTCAGTGCTGGCCATGGCAGCGGATCTCCCCACGCAGTACTTCGGTGATCTCGAGGGACAGTTCCGCCACGGGCGCGTCCTCGATGCGGCGCGGCTGCGGAATGTCGACCTCCCACTCGCGGGCCACCCGGCCCGGACGGGAGGACAGCAGCACGACCCGCTGGGCGAGCCGCACCGCCTCGCGCACGTTGTGCGTCACGAACAGCACCGACAGGCCGGTCTCCGACCAGATGCGGGTCAGTTCGTCGTGCAGCACGTCCCGGGTGATGGCGTCCAGCGCCGCGAACGGCTCGTCCATCAGCAGCAGACTGCTCTCCTGCGCCAGCGCGCGGGCCAGCGCCACACGCTGCCGCATACCGCCCGACAGCTCGTGCACCCGCTTGCCGTACGCGCCCTTCAGCCGGACGAGTTCGAGCAGCTCCTCGGCCCGGTCGCGCCGCTCGGGCTTGGGAACACCCCTGAGCTTGAGAGCGAGTTCGATGTTCTTGCCCGCCGTCAGCCACGGGAACAGGGCGTGTTCCTGGAACATCAGGGCGGGGCGGCCGTCCGTGGCGATGGACCCGGCGGTGGGCCGGTCCAGGCCCGCCACCAGGTTCAGCAGCGTGGACTTGCCGCAGCCCGAGGCCCCCAGGAGGGTGACGAACTCGCCGGGCGCGACATCGAGGCTGATGTCGTCCAGGACGAGCTGCTGCCCGCCCGGTGTCGCGAAGGACTTCGAGACGTGCTCGAGCCGTGCCGCGTACTCGACCGACTCGGCGGCCTTGGCGAAGGTCGTGGCCATGGTCGTCACCTCCTGGGTAGTCATCGGGACGGGCGTCAGCTGGTGCCGAGACCGGCGGCGTCGACCGGGCTCTCGCCCGATGCCTTGAGGACCCGGTTCAGGATCGTCAGGTCGTAGATCCCCTTCAGGTCCGGCTTGTCCAGCAGACCGGCCTTGACCGCGTGCGTCGCCTCGGCGTCGAGCGTGGAGGCCAGCGGGTCGTCGGTGAACCGGATCGACTTCCACGCCGGGTCGAGGACGTCGGCCGGCAGCGCCTTGCCGGAGTCGGCCGCCAGCTGCTTGTTGGCCGCGGCCTTTGCCCGGTCGGGGTCGGCGTTGATCCACTTGTTGGCCTCGACGGAGCCCTTCAGCACCGCCTCGACCGCCTTCGGGTGCTCCTTGAGGAAGGCCTGGCGCACGATGATGTTCGTGATCACGAACTTCTTGCCGGGCCACAGCGCCGACTCGTCCAGCAGCACCTTGCCGCCCTCGGCGACCAGCTTCGACGCGGTCGGCTCCGGCACCCAGGCGCCGTCGACGGACCCGGACTTGAACGCGTCCGGAGTTACCTTGTTGTCGCTGCGGACGACCGTGACGTCACCCTTGCCGCTCTGTGCGTCGACCTTCCAGCCCTGCTCCGACGCCCAGTTGAGGAACGCCACGTCCTGCGTGTTGCCCAGCTGAGGGGTGGCGATCCGCTTGCCCCTGACGTCCTTCAGGGACATGATCCTCTTCGGGTTCACGACCAGCTTCACCCCGCCGGACGCCGAACCACCGATGATCTTCAGGCTCTTGCCGTCGGACTTGGTGTAGCCGTTGATCGCGGGGGAGGGGCCGATCCAGCCGATGTCGATGGAGCCGGAGTTGAGGGCCTCGATCTCGGACGGGCCGGCGCTGAAGGTGGCGTAGTCCGCCTTGGTGGCGCCCAGTTCCTTCTGGAAGATGCCCTGTTCGCGGCCGACCAGCGCGGTCGCGTGGGTCAGGTTGCCGAAGTAGCCGATCTTGACGGAGTCCAGTCCGTCGATCTTCTTCGCCCCTGCGGCGACCTTGGCGGTGTCGTCGTTCTTGGCCTCGGAGCCGTAGCCGCAGGCGGCGAGCGCGAGGAGGGGGAGAGCTGCGAGCGCGGCCATGCCGCGACGGACGAGTTTGGAGCGGGAGGCAGGCACGGGAGGGGTTCCTCTCGTTGGCCCGGCGGTCACGGTCTCTCAGGTCGTGGCCGGGAGTTCGGCAAAGGGTCTTCGTCGCTTCCGGGACGTCGGGTGGGGGATGAGGGCGCGCATGCGGTGCGCGTACGTCAGCGCGCACATCGCGCCACCCCGCCCTGCCCGCTGCCGAGGGCGCCGCTGCCGACGCGGCCGCCCTCCTTCGCGAACGTCGAGAAGAAATCCCTGGTGTTCATGCTCAGAAGTCCCAGCCGTCCTCGTCGGCCCGGTCCTTGACAGGCTCCGGGGACGCGAAGGACTCGCCGACCATGCCCGCGGTGAGCGTGGTGCCGTCGCTCGGGTCGATCAGGATGAAGGAGCCGGTGCGGCGGGAGTCGGCGTAGGAGTCGACCGGCAGGGGTTCGGCGGTACGGATCTTCACCCGGCCGATGTCGTTGGCGACGAGGTGTCCGGGGTGCGGGTGCAGGGACAGGTCGTCCAGCGTGAGCCGGGACGGTATGTCCTTCACGATCGCCTTCACCGTGCGGGTGCCGTGCTTGAGCAGCACCCGGTGGCCGACGGCCAGCGGCTGGTCGGCCACATGGCAGACGGTCGCCTCCACGTCCTGGGTGGTGGCCGGAGCGTCCTTCGTCGGCACGATCAGGTCACCGCGCGAGACGTCGATGTCGTCCCGCAGCAGGACCGTCACCGACTGCGTGGTCCAGGCTACGTCCACCGGCTCGCCCAGCAGGTCGATGCCGGCGATCTTCGTGGTCCGCCCGGACGGCAGCACCGTGACCTCCTCGCCGACCCGGAAGGTGCCGGCCGCGATCTGGCCCGCGTAACCCCGGTAGTCGGGGTGTTCGGCGGTCTGCGGCCGGATCACGTACTGCACGGGCAGCCGCGCGTGGCAGTGCGCGAGGTCGTGGCTGACCGGCACGGTCTCCAGGTGCTCCAGCACTGTCGGGCCGCCGTACCAGTCCATGTTCGCGGACGGCTCCACCACGTTGTCGCCGGCCAGCGCCGAGATCGGGATCGCGGTGACCTCCGGGACGCCCAGCTCGGTCGCGTAGGCCGTGAACTCCTCGGCGATCGTGGCGAAGACCGCCTCCTCGTAGTCGACGAGGTCCATCTTGTTGACCGCGAGGACGACGTGCGGGACTCGCAGCAGGGCCGCGATCGCCGCGTGCCGGCGGGTCTGCTCGACCACGCCGTTGCGGGCGTCGACCAGGATCACCGTCAGCTCGGCCGTGGAGGCGCCGGTGACCATGTTCCGCGTGTACTGAACGTGCCCGGGCGTGTCGGCCAGGATGAACCGGCGCCGCGGGGTCGCGAAGTAGCGGTAGGCGACGTCGATGGTGATGCCCTGCTCGCGCTCGGCCCGCAGGCCGTCGGTGAGGAGGGCGAGGTCCGGGGCGTCCTGGCCGCGGCTCGCCGAGGCGCGCTCCACGGCCTCCAGCTGGTCGGTGAGGACCGACTTGGAGTCGTGCAGCAGCCGCCCGACGAGCGTGGACTTGCCGTCGTCGACGGAGCCGGCGGTGGCGAACCGCAGCAGCGTGGTGGCCGAGAGCACCTCGGTCGTGGTCGTGCTCATGCTTAGAAGTACCCCTCGCGCTTGCGGTCTTCCATCGCGGCCTCGGACATCTTGTCGTCGGCGCGGGTCGCGCCCCGCTCGGTGAGCCGGGAGGCGGCGATCTCGGTGATCACGGCGTCCAGCGTGGTCGCGTCGGAGTCGACGGCGCCGGTGCAGGACATGTCACCGACGGTCCGGTAGCGGACCTGGCGCTTCTCGACGCTCTCGCCGTCCTTCGGGCCGCCCCACTCGCCGGCCGTCAGCCACATGCCGCCCCGCCGGAACACCTCGCGCTCGTGCGCGAAGTAGATCTCGGGCAGCTCGATGCCCTCGCGGGCGATGTACTGCCACACGTCCAGTTCGGTCCAGTTGGACAGCGGGAAGACCCGGACGTGCTCACCGGGGGCGTGCCGGCCGTTGTACAGGTTCCACAGCTCGGGCCGCTGCCGGCGCGGGTCCCACTGCGAGAACTCGTCCCGCAGCGAGAACACGCGCTCCTTGGCGCGGGCCTTCTCCTCGTCCCGGCGGCCGCCGCCGAACACGGCGTCGAACCTCTCGCTCTGGATCCTCTCGGTCAGCGGAAGCGTCTGGAGCGGGTTGCGGGTGCCGTCGGCACGCTCCTTCAGCGCGCCACGGTCGATGTAGTCCTGCACGGAGGCCACATGCAGCCGCAGCCCGTGCCGGGCGACCGCGCGGTCCCGGTACTCCAGCACCTCGGGGAAGTTGTGCCCGGTGTCCACGTGCAGCAGCGAGAAGGGCACCGACGCCGGGGCGAACGCCTTCAGCGCCAGGTGCAGCATGACGATGGAGTCCTTGCCGCCGGAGAACAGGATCACCGGCTTCTCGAACTCGCCCGCCACCTCGCGGAAGATGTGCACCGCCTCGGACTCCAGCGCGTCCAGGTGCGTGAGCGCGTACGGGCTGTCCGTGCCCTCCTCGACCTTCGCCACGGTCGTCATGCCAGTCCCCTCTCGCTCAGCAGGGCGTACACGGAAGCCGCGGACTCCTGCACGGTCTGGTCCTGCGACTCGATCCGCAGGTCGGGCGTCTCCGGTTCCTCGTACGGGTCGTCGACCCCGGTGAGCCCGGTCAGCTCGCCCGCGGCCTGCTTGGCGTACAGCCCCTTCACGTCGCGCACGCTGCACACCTCGACCGGGGTCGCCACATGGATCTCCAGGTACGGGGTGCCGTTCTCCTCGTGCCGCTTGCGCACCGCGTCGCGGCTGTCCGCGTACGGCGCGATCACCGGGACCAGCGCCTTGACGCCGTTGCGGGCCAGCAGTTCGGCGACGAAGCCGATGCGCTGCACGTTGGTGTGCCGGTCCTCGCGGGAGAAGCCGAGGCCCGCCGAGATGAACTCGCGGATCTCGTCGCCGTCGAGCACCTCGACGCGGTGGCCCTCCGCGCGCAGCCGGCCGGCCAGCTCGTACGCGATGGTGGTCTTGCCGGCGCTCGGCAGACCCGTGAGCCAGACGGTGGCTCCGGTGGTCACGTGGTTCTCCTGGGTCGCAGTGATCTCGTCCGGTACAGCGGTGACGACGGCGGCCGTGGACGGCGTGTGCGCCGCTGTGCGCGCGGTCATCCGTGCAGCCCGCACTCGGTCTTGGCGCGGCCCGCCCAGCGGCCGGCGCGCGCGTCCTCGCCCTCCAGGACCCGGCGGGTGCACGGGGCGCAGCCGACGGAGGCGTAGCCGTCCATCAGCAACGGGTTGGTGAGCACGCCGTGTTCGGCGACGTACGCGTCCACGTCGTCCTGGGTCCAGCGGGCGATCGGGGAGACCTTGACCTTCTGCCGCTTCTCGTCCCAGCCGACCACGGGGGTGTTCGCCCGGGTCGGGGACTCGTCGCGGCGCAGACCGGTCGCCCACGCCTGGTAGCCCTTCAGGCCCTCCTCCAGGGGCTGCACCTTGCGCAGCTTGCAGCACAGGTCCGGGTCGCGGTCGTGCAGCCGGGGGCCGTACTCCGCGTCCTGCTCGGCGACCGTCTGACGCGGCGTCAGGGTGATGACGTTGACGTCCATCACGGCCTCGACGGCGTCCCGGGTGCCGATGGTCTCCGGGAAGTGGTAGCCGGTGTCGAGGAAGACGACGTCGACGCCCTTGAGCACGCGGGAGGCGAGATGGGCGACCACGGCGTCCTCCATGGAGGAGGTGACGCAGAACTGCTTTCCGAAGGTGTCCACCGCCCACTGGAGGATCTCCAGGGCGGAGGCGTCCTCCAGATCGCGGCCCGCCTGCTCGGCGAGCGCCTTCAACTCCTCGGTGGTGCGCTCTTTCTGAGTCGCCGTCATGTCTGGTCGTCCCCTCCGTCGTCGGCTCGCTGAAGGCCCCGGGCGAGCAGCCCGAGGAACTTCAGCTGGAATGCGCGGTTGCACGCGCCGCATTCCCAGGCGCCGTGTCCCTGCTCGCTCGGACGCAGGTCCTCGTCGCCGCAGTAGGGGCAGTAGAAGGGTGCGGCCCGCTCGCTCACGACAGGTCCTCCTCGGAGGCCCGGGCGGCCCAGGCGGCGAACCGCTCGCCGTCCTCGCGTTCGGCCTGGAAGCGCTTCAGCACCCGCTCGATGTAGTCGGGCAGTTCCTGCGCGGTGACCTTCAGGCCGCGGACCTTGCGGCCGAAGCCGGGCTCCAGGCCGAGCGCGCCGCCGAGGTGCACCTGGTAGCCCTCGACCTGCTCGCCCCGGTCGTCGACGACCAGCTGTCCCTTGAGACCGATGTCCGCGACCTGGATACGGGCGCAGGCGTTGGGGCAGCCGTTGAGGTTGATGGTGATCGGCTCCTCGAAGTCCGGGAGCCGGCGCTCGAGTTCGTCGATCAGCTGCGAGCCGCGCTGCTTGGTCTCGACGATGGCGAGCTTGCAGAACTCGATGCCGGTGCAGGCCATGGTGCCGCGCCGGAAGGTGGACGGCCGGGCGGTGAGGTCCAGCGCCTCCAGGCCGTCGACCAGCGAGTCGACCTTGTCCTCCTCGACGTCGAGCACGATCATCTTCTGCTCGACGGTGGTGCGGACCCGGCCCGAGCCGTGCGCCTCCGCGAGATCGGCGACCTTCGTCAGGGTGGCGCCGTCGACGCGGCCGACGCGCGGGGCGAAGCCGACGTAGAACCGGCCGTCCTGCTGCCGGTGCACACCGATGTGGTCGCGCCACTGCTGGACGGGCTGCTCGGGAGCGGGTCCGTCGATCAGCTTGCGCCCGCCGAGGTACTCGTCCTCCAGCACCTGGCGGAACTTCTCCGGACCCCAGTCGGCGACGAGGAACTTCAGCCGGGCGCGGTTGCGCAGCCGGCGGTAGCCGTAGTCACGGAAGATCGAGACCACGCCCTCGTAGACGTCCGGGACCTCGTCGATCGGCACCCAGGCGCCCAGCCGCACGCCCAGCTTGGGGTTGGTGGACAGACCGCCGCCGACCCACAGGTCGAAGCCGGGGCCGTGCTCGGGGTGCCGGACGCCGACGAAGGCGACGTCGTTGATCTCGTGGACCACGTCCAGCAGCGGCGAACCCGAGATGGCCGTCTTGAACTTGCGCGGCAGGTTGGAGTACGCCTTGTTGTTCAGGACGCGGCGCTTCATCTCCTCCAGCGCCGGGGTGGCGTCGATGATCTCGTCCTCGGCGATGCCCGCCACCGGGGAGGCGATCATCACGCGCGGGGTGTCGCCGCAGGCGGTGACCGTGGACAGGCCCACGCCCTCGAGGCGTTCCCAGATCTCGGGCACGTCCTCGATCCGGATCCAGTGGTACTGGACGTTCTGACGGTCTGTGATGTCCGCGGTGCCGCGCGCGAACTCCTGCGAGATCTCACCGATGACCCGCAACTGCTGTGTGGTGAGCGCGCCGCCGTCGATGCGCACCCGCAGCATGAAGTAGCGGTCGTCCAGTTCCTCCGGCTCCAGGATCGCGGTCTTGCCGCCGTCGATCCCGGGTTTGCGCTGGGTGTAGAGCCCCCACCAGCGCATCCGGCCGCGCAGGTCGCTCGGGTCGATCGAGTCGAAGCCGCGCTTGGAGTAGATCGTCTCAATGCGTGTCCGCACATTGAGACCGTCGTCGTCCTTCTTGACCTGCTCGTTGCCGTTCAGCGGGGTGAAGTGGCCTGCGGCCCACTGACCCTCACCGCGGTGACGGCTCACCTTGCGGCGGGGCGCGGAGGCGGCAGGGTCCTGCGGGGTGGCGGCCATGGTTGTACGTCCTTCGGAAAGGCGGGAATGCGGCACTGACCTGCGCATGCGGGCATGGGTGCGCGTCCTTGCGCGGGCAGGGATCAGATACGGGGAGAACGGCGGTGCTGTGAGCTCAGCTCGCCGGACAGATGGCGCTGGACATGCGGCCGAGGTCGACGTGCCGCCGACTCACCAAGGCAATTCCAGTTCCAGGCATGACGGAAGCGTGTCACGGCGATCTGGACACAGTCCAGCTTTATCCAACATGCGGACACCCTTGTCCCATATCGCGGAACAAGGGTGTCGTCGCTCACATGCGCTGCGGGGAGGCTTGTCCCGGCAGGTCAGGCAGGGTATGCGCCGGGCCAGGGCCCCGGCGTCGCCACCTCCGGCTCCAGCTCCACCTTGGTGTCGAACAGTTTGAAGCCGCGCCGCTGGTAGTTGTCCATGGCGAACTCGCCGTCCTTGCTGCACGTGTGCAGCCACACCCGCTTGGTCGGCGTCCGCCCGGGCCACCGCTCGGCCAGGTCCCAGGCGCGGGCCGTGCCGTACGCCAGCAGGTGCCCGCCGATGCGGCGGCCCCGGAAGGGGGGGAGCAGGCCGAAGTAGACGATCTCGACCACGCCCTCGTCCTGCGGCTCCAGTTCGGCGTAGCCGGCCGGGGTGCCCCGGTCGTAGACCACCCAGGTCTCCACCCCGGGCCGGTCCAGGTGCTCCCGCCACCGCGCGTACGGCCAGCCGAGCCGGTCCGTCCAGCGGATGTCCCCACCGACCGAGGCGTACAGGAAGCGGCTGAACTCGGGGGAGGGGGCCTCGGCGCGCACGATCCGCACATCGCCCTCGGGCGCGGCGGCGGGCAGGAGGTCGGCCGGGGACGTCTGCTCCAGGGACCAGGTGGTGACGGGGACGCTGCTCATGCGGGCCAGGGAATCATCCCGTCGGCGGATCTGTCGATCGGCCGGGTCACCGCGGCGAGGGGCCGGCCGGGTCACTCGGTCGTGTCACCGTGAAGAGCGGTCGACCGGGTCGTCGCGGCGGCCGGTGGGCGGTCAGTCCAGCGACCGGTCGAGTTCGGCCAGGGGCAGGGCGAACAGCATCCGGTCCGACAGCGACCAGACCTCGCCGGTCGCCTGCCAGTAGGACAGGGAGCCCGTGGAGGCGGCCCAGCAGCGGCGGGAGGCGTCCGAACCGCAGCGGGCCGCCTTCGCTCCGCCGAGGTCCTGCCGCCACAGTCCGCCGTGTCCGTCCCAGGAGTCGGGCAGGCGTCCCACATACCAGGACGGGGCATCCGCCCCGGGCCGCCGGTACGACAGCACACCCCGGATCCCGGACGCCCGGGTCGTGTATGCCTGCTCCGCGTCCACCCGGCCGTCGGCGCCCGCGGACAGCAGCCCGCCGCGCGCGGGGGTCGTGCTCAGCGCGTACCGCCACAGCCGGGCGCGCCGGCCGGCGCCGGGCTCGGTCCACTCGGCCGCGACCAGGCTGTCCGGCACGGTGCCGCGGTCGACGGCGAGCGCGCCCGGGCACGGCGGCCCGGAGGGGGCGCAGCGGCCGGAGGTGAAGCGGTAGGAGCCGATCGCGGGCATCACGTACCGGTAGCCGTCGGCGGACCAGCCGCCGCGTACCCGGCCGATCGCCGGTCCGTCGACCGTGGTGCGCTGGATGCGGTCGAGGTCGTAGACGTAGAGCGCGTCGGCGTCGCCGGCCGTGGTGGTGACCAGCAGCTTGTCGTGGTACCAGACCATGCCGGAGATCGCGGAGGCCAGGCCCCGGTAGTCCCGGCCGTCGTGCACCGGCACCACGAGCAGCACCCAGCGGTAGGAGAGGTGGGCGGGGTCGTCGGCGTTCACGAAGGCGACCCGGGCGAGGCCCCGCTCGGCGGCGCGGCCGGTGTCGGTGCTGTGGGTCCAGCCGGTGAGGACGACCCGGTGGGTGCCCCAGACGCCGTCGTCGTCGGCGTCCCCGGACGTCGTCACCGAGGCCGGCCGCCAGTCGGTGCCGTCGGTGTCGGCCCGGTCCCAGCAGTAGGCGCGGGTGGCGGCCGGGGTGACGGGCAGGGACGCGTGGTCGGCGGAGGAGCAGTCGGCGGACTCGCGCATGCCGTGGTCGGCGCTGTTCAGCACGGCGTCCACGCCGACCGGACGGCCCATCCCGGCGGCCAGCCGGTCCAGATCGCGGGCCGGGACCAGCCGTTCCTGGAGCCGGAGCCGGCCGGAATCCGCCGGGGAGGAGAGCGGCTTGAGCGCACCGGGGCTCTCGGTGACCTGGGCCTGGGACGCGCTGATCAGCGTGGCGGCCGCGGTGAGCGCCAGCGCGGTCCCGGTCAGGACGGCGCGCAGCGCAGCGCCCCGTCTGCGCCGGCGGTGTCTTCCGCGATGCTTCATCTCTCCTCCCGAGGGCGTGCCAACTGCGCCTGAAGATCAGTAGGTTGACCCGAGGAGCAGATGAGGAAGCCCGTAGGGGATGCTACGGCAGTAACGGTCCGCGCAGGGCGAAGACCCCGCAAATACGTGGAAGGCACGCCGAAGGAACCGTGCCCGGGCTCTCAGGGCGGCGTCGGCCGACCGCCCCCGGTGGCCGTCCGCCGCCGTGCCACCGCCGGTGCCGTCGACCGGGGCAGCAGGTCACGGGGGTCGTCGGGGAGCAGCACCTCCACCTCCGCGGTCTCGGCGAGACGGTAGGGCCGATGCTGCAGAAGTTCCCCTAGATAGCGCCGGATCCGCGACATCTCGGCACGCACCGTCACCGTACGTGAAGGGTCTCCGAACAGATCCTCGGCCAGGTCGGCCGCCCCCCGCCCGCGCGGCTGTTCGGCCAGCAGGAACAGCAACTCGGCGTGCCGGGGACTCAGTTCCCGCGACCAGGAGCCCGCCGAGGCCGACACCGTGACCGTGCGGCGGCCGGGCCGGGCGAGGTCCAGCACGAGCCGGGTGGCGGAGGTGGCGTGCGGTTCGTCGTCCGCCCGCAGCAGCCAGCCGTCGGCCAGCGGCTCCACCGTGCACGAGCCCAGCGAGGGCAGCCACCGGCGGCCCGGCGCCGGCGACTTGGGCAGCGTGATCCTGCGCAGGTACGGCATCCCGGTCACGGCCGCCGCCCAGCCGTCCCGGTCCACCACCAGCGCCCGCCCGTCCAGCCGGGCCAGCACGGGCGCCGCCACCGTCCGCAGCCGCTCCAGCGAGGCCAGATGCAGCTCCCGCAGCCGCGCCTCGGCCAGCTTGGCGACCGAGTCCACCCAGGCGAGGGTCGCCGGATGCATGGTCTCCAGCGGGCCGCTGACGTCCACCACGCCGAGCAGCCGGCCGTCCCTCGGGTCGGTGATCGGGGCGCCCGTACAGGTCCAGGAGGTCTGCGAGCGGACGAAGTGCTCGCCGGCGAAGACCTGCACGGGCCGTCGTACGACCGCCGGGGTGCCCACCCCGTTGGTGCCGACGACGTCTTCCCGCCAGTCCGCGCCCAGTTCGAAGCCGAGGCCGTCCGCCTTGCGCAGCACGGGATGCGACCCCTCACGCCACAGCACCCGCCCGTCGGCGTCCGCGACGACCATGATGTGCTGGGCGACGTCCGCGACCGAAAGCAGACCTTCGCGCAGCACCGGCAGGACGTGCCTGAGCTGTGACTCCTCGCGCCGGCGCCGCACTTCGTCGGAGGACAGCAGCCCGGACCTGAAGTCCCGGTCGGGGTCGACGCCGCCGCGCAGCATCCGTCCCCAGGACTGCTCGATCACCGGCCGGGGCGCGATCCGCGCACGTTGACCGGCCAGCGTGGCCTCACGCACCTCGCTCAGCACCCGCGCCGCCTGCGCCGCGTCCACGGCGGCCAGGCGCGCCACGTTCATCGACGCGTTCACCACTCGGCTCCTCCCGGAGAAGGGCATCGAACATTCCTGTCAAGCGGTCCGGGCGGCGGTTTCCGGTCCGGCTGTGGCTCTCATACTGCCGGTCCGGGCAGGCCGGAGGCACACACTCCGCGCATGTGCGCCAACAAGTTGCAACCCCCTGCAACCCTGGTGAACCGCCGGAAGGTGGCTGAGACTTGACTACGACGCCGTCCTCGGCGTCCGTGGGCTGCAACGGGCCCAGGTGGAGAGGGTGGTGCCGTGTCGGCGCAGCACCACCCCCTCCGGGCTTCCGGCACGCCGGCGCGCGTCCGGTCCGCCCGCTCACGCCCGCGCGGCGGAGCCGCGTGACGGCGGCGCCCCGCGCCCCTCGGTGAGGCGCCCCGCCCCCAGCCTCAGGAGACCGGGCGCGCCCGTTCCACCACCGCTTCCAGGTCCAGGCTCGTCGGCAGGGTGCCGAACGCCCCGCCGTGGTCGCCGCCCAGCCGGGAGGCGCAGAACGCGTCGGCGACCTCCGGGGGCGCGTGGCGGACCAGCAGCGAGCCCTGGAGGGCGAGCGCGAGACGCTCCACCAGACGCCGGGCCCGGCCCTCGACGCCCTCCAGATCGGCGAGTTCCGCGAAGAGGTCCTTCACCGCCCGGTCGAGCCGGTGGTCGGCGCCGTGGGCCCGGCCGATCTCGGCGAGGCAGGCGTCGAGCGCGCCCGGCTCCCGCTGCAACGCCCGCAGCACGTCCAGCGCCTGCACGTTCCCGGCGCCCTCCCAGACGGAGTTCAGCGGCGACTCGCGCACCAGCCGGGGCAGTCCGGACTCCTCGACGTACCCGTTGCCGCCCAGGCACTCGGCGGCCTCGACCGCCAGCGGCGCACACCGCTTGGTGATCCAGTACTTCGCGGCCGGCACGGCCAGCCGCAGGAAGGCGCGCTCCTGCTCGCCCCCGTCGTCGTAGGCCGCCGCCAGCCGCAGCGTGAGCGCGGTCGCGGCCTCGGACTCCAGTGCGAGGTCGGCGAGGACGTTGCGCATCAGCGGCTTGTCGGCCAGCCTGCCGCCGAACGCCTCGCGGTGCGAGCAGTGGTGGATCGCCTGCGCCACCGCCTGCCGCATCAGGCCCGCCGAACCGAGCGCGCAGTCGAGCCGGGTCGCGGCGACCATCTCGATGATGGTGCGCACCCCGCGCCCCTCCTCGCCGACCCGGCGCGCCCACGTGCCCTCGAACTCGACCTCGGCGGAGGCGTTGGACCGGTTGCCCAGCTTGTCCTTCAGCCGCTGGATCAGGAAGACGTTGCGCCCGCCGTCGTCCAGCACGCGCGGGACCAGGAAACAGGTCAGGCCTCCGGGGGCCTGCGCGAGCACCAGGAAGGCGTCCGACATCGGGGCCGAGCAGAACCACTTGTGCCCGGTGAGGGTGTAGGCGCCGTCCTCCGCGAGCGGCCGGGCCTCGGTGGTGTTCGCCCGCACGTCGCTGCCGCCCTGCTTCTCCGTCATGCCCATGCCGAAGATCGCCCCGGACTTCAGCGCGGCGGGCCGCAGCTCCCGGTCGTAGATCGTGGAGGTCAGCCGGGGCTCCCACACGGCGGCCAGTTCCGGGTCGGTGCGCAGCGCGGGCACCGCCGCGTGGGTCATGGACAGCGGGCAGCAGTTGCCCGACTCGACCTGGGTCCAGACGAGGAACCCGGCCGCCCGGCGCACATGCCCGGCCGGCCGCGTCCAGGCGCCGGTCAGCCCCGCCGAGACACCCTTGCCGAGCAGCCGGTGCCAGGCCGGGTGGAACTCCACCTCGTCGATCCGGTGGCCGTACCGGTCGTGAGTGCGCAGCCGGGGCGGATGCTCGTTGGCCTGCACAGCCCACTCCTGCACCTGCGCCGAGCCCGAGGTGCGGCCCAGCGCGGACAGCTCGGCGCGCACCTCGTCCAGAACGTCGTCCGGGGTGTGCCGCTCGACGGCCTCCAGGAGGGCCCGGTCGGCGGTGAAGAGGTCGTAGCCGACCAGCGGGGGCGGCTGGTTCGTCACGGTGTGGGTGGGGGTGCCTGCCATGGTTGGGAACCTACCCGGGACGGCGGAGGTGATGACCTCCAGAGTGGCACAGCGCCCCCGGCCGGCGCGCCGGTTCCGGCCGTCCGGGCCGGCCCCGCCCCGCGAGGTGAGAGCGGCCGGGTCCTGCGGATACCTTTGGGTCGTGCAGCCAGCAAGCGAACCCCCCGAGCGGCCGGCCGGCCGGCTCCACCGGGCCCGGGCCCTCTACCGGAACGTCTCCAAGCGCAGGACCGCCTGGCTGCTGCTCAAGGACACCGTCAACTCCTGCATGGAGTACCGCATCCTGGGCCTGGCGGCCGAGGCGGCGTTCTTCACGCTGCTGTCCGTGCCGCCGCTGCTGCTCTGCCTCATCGGGCTGCTCGGCTACGTCGACACCTGGACCGGCACCCACACCATCGCGAGCCTGGAGACCAACATCCTCGACGCCTCCCGGACCGTGCTGTCCGACAAGGGCGTGAAGGAGATCACCCAGCCGATCCTGCACGACGTGATGAAGGGCGGCCGGCCCGACGTCATCTCCATCGGCTTCCTGTTCGCCCTGTGGTCGGGCTCGCGCGCGGTGAACGTCTTCATCGACACCATCACCGTGATGTACGGCCTCGACGGCGTCCGGGGCATCGTGAAGACTCGGATCATGGCCTTCCTGCTGTTCATCGTGGCCCTGCTGATCGGCTCGGTGGCGCTGCCGCTGATGGTGGCCGGGCCGGACGCGGTGGTGCGGTTCGTGCCCTGGTCGGCGACGGTCGTCCAGGTGCTGTACTGGCCGGTCGTGATGGTCCTGTCCATCGCCTTCCTCACGACCCTCTACCACGTGTCCGTACCGGTGCGCTCGCCGTGGATCGAGGACGTCCCCGGCGCGCTCGTCGCCCTGGCCATGTGGGTCCTCGGCAGCTTCCTGCTCCGGATCTACCTCGTGCACAGCATCGAGGGCGCCACGATCTACGGCTCCCTCGCCGCGTCCGTCGCCGTGCTGCTCTGGATCGGCGTGTCGGCCTTCGCCGTGCTCGTCGGGGCCGCGGTCAACGCCGCCATCGACCGGGTCTGGCCGGCCGCGGCCACGGCGGCGGCCCGCGAGGCCAACGACCGGGTGCGCGAGGCGCAGGTCGCCGACTACGTCGCCCGCGCCGCGGCCGGCCGCGACACCGACCCGGACGACCCCGACATGCCCTCGGAGTTCCCCGAGCGCTGGTCCCGCTTCCTGCCCCCCGAGGACGTGACGGCCCGCCTGCGCACCCATGTGAAGAACCCCCAGCACGCGCAGAAGGCGGGCGGACAGCCACCCCAGGAGAAGGGCGGCAGGCAGCGGCCGCAGGACGGCGGGAGCGCACAGCGCCCGAAGGACGGGGCCGGCGGCCCGGCCCTGCCGGAGAGCGGGAGCGGTCAGTATCCGGGGGACCGGGGGAGCGGGTGGCAGCCGGGCGATCGGGCCGGTGGCCGGGGCCTGCCGGAGAGCGGGAGCGGGCCGCAGCCGCCCGGCGGCTGGGGCGGGCGGCACAGGCACGGCACCGGCAGCAACAACGGCAACGGGGACCCGGCACACCCGCAGAGGTGACCGCGGGGGCGGCACGCGACGCCCGACGCGCGCCAGGGCCCGGCGGCACTCGGCCGCCGAGCCCTTCCCATGAGACCGCAGGCCGCCGGTCCGGACGCGGCGAAAACGCCCGCTCATCCCCTCGCACGCGCGTCTACGCTGCACCCATGGACGCACTCGCCGGCCTGCTGGACGGTCCACGCGCGCGTGGCGCCTTCATGATCCGGGCGTGTTTCGACCCGCCCTGGGCGGTGCGGGTGGCGGACGAGGCACCGCTGACGCTGGTGATCACGGCCCGCGGCGGCTGCTGGATCACCACGGACGCCGACGGCACCACGGTCCGGCTCGGCCCCGGCGACCTGGCGATCGCACGCGGTCCGCAGCCGTACACCTGCGCCGACGCCCCCGGCACCGCCCCGCAGGCGCTGATCCTGCCCGGCGGCGAGTGCCGCTACCCCGACGGCGGCTCCCTGAACGGCTCCATGGACCTCGGGCTGCGCACCTGGGGCGACCGCCCCGACGCCGGCACGATGATGCTCATCGGCACCTACCTGATGCGCGGTGAGATCAGCGGCCGTCTGCTCGACGCCCTGCCGCCCCTGCTGACGCTGCCCGCCGAGGTGTGGCCCAGCCCGCTGATCCCGCTGCTCACGGAGGAGATCGTCCGCGACGAGCCCGGCCAGGAGGTGGTGCTGGACCGCCTGCTCGACCTGCTGCTGATCAGTGCGCTGCGGGCCTGGTTCTCCCGCCCGGAGGCGGCGGCGCCCGCGTGGTACCGGGCCCTGGCCGACCCGGTCGTCGGCCGTGCGCTCAGGCTGCTGCAGGGCGATCCGGCGCACCCGTGGACGGTGGCCGCGCTCGCCGCCGAGGCCGGGGTGTCGCGTGCGGCCCTGGCCCGCCGCTTCTCCGACCTGGTGGGCGAGCCCCCGATGACCTACCTGACCGGCTGGCGGCTCGCCCTCGCCGCGGACCGCCTGCGCGACACCGACCTCACCCTGGAGGCCATCGCCCGCCAGGTCGGCTACGGCAGCGCGTTCGCCCTCTCCACCGCCTTCAAACGCCTCCACGGCGTCAGCCCCCAGGAACACCGGGCCGGGGGCCTGGTTCGGCAGTGAGGGGGTGCCCCGGGGGCCGGGCTCGGCCGATGGTGCTCCGGGCCGGGCGGTGCGACCCCGGCGTACGCTGACACCCGTGTACGCGGAGCGGGTGTCCCGGCTGACCGGTGCGGTCGTGTGGACGAACACCCCGGGCGGGGCCGGTGCCCGGCCCGTGCTGCCCGACGGCTGCATGGACCTGCTGTGGAGCGAGGGCCGGCTGCTGGTCGCCGGCCCCGACACCCGCCCGTACGTCCCCGAGGGCCCGGCCGGCTCCTGGGCGGGCATCCGCTTCTTCCCCGGTACCGCGCCCGCACTGCTCGGCGTGCCGGCGCACGAACTGCGCGACCGGCGGGTGGAGTTGGCCGACCTGTGGGCCGCCTCGCGGGTACGGCGGCTGTGCGACCGCGTCGAGGCGGCGCCCGACCCGGCGTCGGCGCTGGAGGACGTCGCCCTGGACCGGGCCGCGTGGACGGCGGCCCCCGACCCGCTGCTGCACCGGCTGGTGGAGTGCCTGGACGAGGGCCGCGCGGTCGCGGCGACGGCCACCGAACTCGGCGTCGGGGCCCGTACGTTGCACCGCCGGTGCCTGAACGCGTTCGGCTACGGACCGAAGACCCTGGCCCGCATCCTGCGTCTGCAGCGGGCCCTGGCGCTCGCTCGCGCGGGCGTGCCGGACGCCGAGACGGCGGTCCGCGCGGGGTACGCGGATCAGCCCCATCTCGCCCGTGAGGTGAGGG
Source organism: Streptomyces sp. NPDC004561 (assembly GCF_053602155.1). NCBI lineage: Bacteria > Bacillati > Actinomycetota > Actinomycetes > Kitasatosporales > Streptomycetaceae > Streptomyces > Streptomyces sp. NPDC004561. The sequence goes on along the minus strand of NZ_JBSGDB010000061.1, from coordinate 10,247 downwards.
AGTTGGCGGGGAAGCCGCTCGGCGAGCTACTCGGCGGCGGGTAGCGGGGCGAACAGGTCGACGCCGTTGCCGTCGGGGTCGTGCACGGTGGCGTACCGCTGCCCCCAGAAGGCGTCCCACGGCTTCAGCTCTCCGTGGTACCCGGCGCCCACCAGGTCCTCGTAGAGCGCGTCGACCTCGGCGGGTGAGTCGCAACGGAAGGCGAGCGCGACCCGGCCGCCCCCGGCCGGTGGCCGCCACGCCGGGTGGAAGGAGCGGACGGTGTCCTCGGTGTCGAGGGCGAGGGTCAGCCCGCCGGGCAGTTCGGCCTCGACGTGCGGCTGGGTCTCGGCACCCCCGGGAAAGACGAGTCCGAGGCGACGGTAGAAGGCGAGCGAGGCGGCCATGTCGGAGGCCACCACGCCGATCACGGCGAATCGTGCGGTCATGCGGCCACCGTAGGCAGCCACCGCGCGGGCGGTCTTGAAGAAAGCGGTCACCCGGGCCGGGCCCTCGGGGGAGGCCGGGAAGGGGGGCGACGCGCCGCTCAGGCGAACGTGACCGGGCCCTTGGGGGTGTCCACGGTGAAGGTGAGCGCGGCCGGGCCGGACGCGAGGGGCAGTGCGGTGCCGAGGGCCGCCAGGGGGCCGCGCACCTCCTCCGGATGGGGCACGGTGGCGGACACCGCCAGCAGCGGGGTGACCGGCAGGCCGGAGGCGGCCGGGTGGCGGGAGTCGCCCCAGTCGATGAGGAACGGCACCAGGCCGGAGGGGTGCGCGCGGTCGCTGTCGGTCAGCCGCCACCGCAGCACGGTGCCGTCCGGGGTGCGGCGGCTCATCGGGTGCACGGGACCCGGGTCGTAGCCCCGCGCGCGGGCCGCCGTGATCGCCGCGTCCAGGTCGGGCGGGCTGATCGCCCAGGCGAGCGCGCGGGGGGCGGTCAGCCCGTCGACGCCGAACGGCCGCGGCCCGTCGGGTGCGGACTGCTCCGGGTCGGGACCGATGATCTCCAGATAGCTCCGGCCGCCCAGCCCCACCAGATGGTTCCGGGTGCCGCGGCCGATGTGCACACCACCGGGCGCGGGCGTCACCCCGGTCCGGCGCGCGAACTCGGCGACCGTCGCGTCCAGGTCGGGCGTGGCGAGGACGAGATGGTCCAGGTGCGCGGGAATGGCGTTCATTCCGCGGGAGGCTACGGTCATCGGCCGTGCGGTTCAAGGTCGCCATCCGCCTTACGGGGCAAGCGTGCGGACCGGCGGCGGAGGAGGGGCCGGCCGTCAGCGCGTTCAGTCCTCGGCGAGGTCCGGGCGGCCGTTCCGGACGGCCTCGGCGTCCCCCTCCGGGTGGTGCCCGCCGACGGGTGCGGACACCGTGGCGCGGTGCGGTCCGGGGGCGAGGGTGCGGCTGCCGGCATGCGCCGTGCCGAACGCGGCGACCAGGGCGACTGCGGTCACGGCGACGGCTGCCGCGGTGCGCGAGGTGAGGTCCATGCCCGCCCAACGATCCGCTCCGGGCACCGGTCACCGCCCGGCGCGAACCCTGCGGCCTCACGCGGCCGGCCGGGGTGCGGGTCGCCGACGGACGCCCCGGTGGCGCGCCCGCGCTCGGTCGACGGCTTGGCCCTCGCGTACGCCGAACAGCCCAGTCCAGGGTCTGTGCACCGGAATACATCCGGGCGGTGTGGTGCTCTGATGTGAAGGATGCACGAGCGCGCCGAAGGGCTGGTGGGCGATGACGGCAGACCAGACGGGCCCCGTGGTCAGGACGCCCCACGGGGCCGTACGCGGCCGGTACGAGCAGGGCATCGCGGTGTTCCGGGGCATCCCCTACGCCGCCCCGCCCTTCGGCCCCCGGCGATTCCGCCCGCCCGAGCCGCCCGAGCCCTGGGACGGGGTGCGCGATGCGGCCGCCTTCGGGCCGACCGCGCCGAAACCGCCGTACTCCGAGGCGTTCGCCCAGTACCTGTCCGACCCGGTGATCCCCGGCGACGACTGTCTCAACCTCAACGTATGGACCCCCGAACCGGCCCCCGGGGCTCGGCTGCCCGTCCTGGTGTGGCTGCACGGCGGTGCGCTGACCAGGGGATCCTCGGCCGTGCCGGTGTACGACGGCGGCTCCTTCGCCCGCGACGGCGTCGTCTGTGTCTCGGTCAACTACCGGCTGGGCGTCGAGGGCTACGGACTGTTCCCGGACGCCCGGCCCAACACCGGCCTGCGCGACCAGCTCACCGCGCTGCGCTGGGTCCACGGGACGATCGCGGCCTTCGGCGGCGACCCGGACCGGATCACCCTCTGCGGCCAGTCGGCCGGCGGGATCAGCGCGGGCGTCCTGCTCGCATCGCCCCACTCCCGGGGCCTGATCCGGCGGGCGGTGCTGCAGAGCGGCCCGCCGGAGGCATCCGACCGGGACAAGGTGCGGCGGATGGTGCGCCGCATGGCCACCCGGCTGAGGGTCCCGGCGACCGCCGAGGCCTTCGCCGCCGTCGACCGCGACCTGCTGCTGCGCACCCAGGCCGAGGTCGGCCGGCTGAGCAGCCCGGTGCTGGGCGGACCGGCGTTCGGCATCGTCGTGGACGGCGACCTCGTACCCCGCGACCCGCTCAAGGCCCTGGTCGACGGCGAGGCCGCCCCGGGCGTGGATCTGCTCATGGGCTGGACCCGGGACGAGTACCGGCTGTGGCTGGTGCCCGGCGGGCTGGTGGAGCGCGTCGACCGGCTCGGCGCGGTCGCCCTCGCCGGGGCCATGGCCCGCTGCCACGCGGGCCACGAGGTGCCGCGCGGCTACCGCGCACTGCACCCCGACGCGGGCGCCGCCGAGATCGTCGGCCAGATGGTCACCGACCACCTGCTGCGCATCCCGCTGCAGCGGCTGGCCGACGCCCGCCCCGGCACCTCCTACCTCTACGAGTTCGCCTGGCCGTCCCGCCGCCCCGGGCTCGGCGCCTGCCACGCCCTGGAACTGGGCTTCGTGTTCGACAGCGGTGACACGCCCGAGTCGCAGAAGCTGGCCGGCGAGGGCGCGCCGCAGGAGCTGTGCGACGCGATGCACTCGGCCTGGGTCCGGTTCGCGACGACCGGGGAACCCGGCTGGCAGTCCTGGGACGCCTCGCATCCCGTGCGGGTCTTCGGCGAGGGCGTCCCGTACACCGCGTACGGTCCGCGCGACGCGGAGAACGCGCTCTGGACGGCCGCCCCCGTCGCCCCGCCCCCGCCGGCCTCCGTGCCCCGCGCCCCCGGCGCCGAACTGGCCTCCGCCATGCGCCGGCTGCGCCGCTCGGTCGGCGCGCTCCGCCGCTGACACTCCCCCCGGGGGCACCGGCGCTCTCCCTCGCCGGGCCGGACGACCGGCCCCCCGAAACCAGCACCGGCAAGCGCCGGCCGACCACGCGGCACCGCCCTGGTGTTGCACGGCTCGCCGGGTACGGCCGGGCGTCCGCCGACTGGGTTGTGGCGACTGGTTCAGGCCGCATGCAGCGTCCGGGCCGGGTGACCGGGTGTCCGTTGGTGGGGTTGCGGCGACTAGGTCAGGCGGTTTCCGGCGCCCGGGCCGGGTGACGCGGCGTCGGTCGGTGGGGTTGTGGCGACTGGTCCAGGCGGCATCCAGCGCCCGAGTCGGGTGATCCGCCGTCCGTCGACTGGGCCGTGGCGCCCGGCTTAGGCGGTGTCCGGCGTCCGGGCCGGGTGACCGGGCGTCCGCCGACTGGGTTGTGGCGACTGGTTCAGGCGGCATGCAGCGCCCGGTCCGGATGATCCGGCGTCCGTCGGTGGGGCTGCGGTGACTGGCTCAGGCGGCATGCAGCGCCCGGTCCGGTGGCCTGGCGTCCGTCGGTGGGGCTGTGGCGACTGGGCCAGGAGGTGTCCGGCGTCCGGGCCGGATGATCCGGCGTCCGTCGGCTGGGCGCGGTGCCCGGCTTAGGTGGCATCCAGTGCCCGGGCTGGGCGACCTGGCGTCGGTCGGTGGGGCTGCGGCGCCCGGCTTAGGGGGTGTCCAGCACAGGGCCGGGTGACCTCGCGTCGTTCGGTGGGGCTGTGGCGACTGGCTCAGGCGGGGTCCAGATCCCGGTCCGTGTGTCCCGGCGCCCCTCGCTGGGGCCGCGGCGACCGACTCACGCCGCATCCAGCACCCGAGCCCCGCGACCCGGCGTCCGTCGGCTGGGCCGCGGCGACCCGCTCAGGTGGTGGCCAGTGCCCGCGCGATCGACGCGATCGTCTCCGGGCCCACCCGGCAGCAGCCGCCGATCAGTCGGGCACCTCGTTCCCGCCATGCCCTGACGCGCTCGGCGTCGAGGGTCGTGCGCCCCTTCCACGCCCGGGCCCCGGCGTCCCAGGTCTCCCCGCTGTTGGGGTAGGCCACCACCGGCTTCCCGGTGACACGGGCGGCGATCTCCACGGCCGGCGCCACGTCCTCGGGCGCGCAGCAGTTCACGCCCACCGCGATCACCTCGTCCGCGTCGGCGGCCAGGGCGAAGGCCTCCTCCAGGGGCTGCCCGGCGCGGGTGCGCCGGCCGTCGACCGTGTACGACAGCCAGGCCGGCACCCCGAGTCCCCGCACCGCCCGGAGCAGCGCGGTGGCCTCGTCGGCGTCCGGTACGGTCTCCAGCGCGAACACGTCCGGCGCGGCGGCGGCCAGCGCCTCCAGCCGCGGCCGGTGGAACCGCTCCAGCTCCGTCACGCTCAGCCCGTACCGGCCCCGGTACTCCGAGCCGTCCGCCAGCATCGCCCCGTACGGGCCGGCCGAGGCCGCCACCCACAGCGGCCGCCCGGCGCCCGCGTCCCCGGCCCGACGAGCCGCCGTACGGGCCAGTTCGACGCTCAGCGCGAGCAGTCGCGCCGCCTCCGCGCGGCCGATGCCGCGCCTGGCGAAGCCCTCGAAGGTGGCCTGGTAGCTGGCGGTGATCGCCACGCTCGCGCCCGCCAGGAAGTACGTGAGATGCGCCGCGGCGACCGCCTCCGGCCGTTCCGCGAGCAGCCGCGCCGACCACAGTTCGTCGCTCAGGTCGTGCCCGGCGGCCTCCAGCTGGTTGGACATGCCGCCGTCGAGCACCACCGTCCCGTCGGCGAGGGCCGCGGCGAGGCTGGGGGAGGGGGCGCTGCCGGTCATGTCACGACGCTAGTCGAACCGCGCTGCCGACGGCCCCCGCCGTCCAGCAGGCGAGCACCCTGGGTTTCGATACGTCACGCCGAGGTCTGGAAAGCGCTTGCCCCGAGCGGGTACGGTCCAACGGGTGGGATGAGCCCCTGGGGCGCTCCGACCGGAACCGGGGCGCTCCAGGCCACGCCGGGAAGGGAACCCGACTGCCGTGATCCGACTGCCCGCCGACGACCGCACCCCGAGCCCGTACACCGGCTACACCCGCGCCCACTGGGAGGCCGCCGCCGACGCCCTGCTCGCCGCCGTCGAGCCGTACGCCACCCCCGACCGGGCCTTCTACCACCTGCCCGGCGCTCGCGAGAGCTGGTCCGGCCGCCTGTCGGACGGGCTGGAGGGCTACGCCCGTACGCTGCTGCTGGCCGCGTTCCGCCGGGACGAGACGGCGCTCGGCCGGTACGCCGACGGCCTCGCCACCGGCCCCGGCGGGGTCTGGCCGCGCATCGAGGACCGCGGCCAGCCCCTCGTCGAGGCCGCCTCCGTCGCCCTCGCCCTGCGGCTGACCCGGCCGCTGCTCTGGGACCGCCTGGACGACCGCGTACGGGAGCGGACGGCCCAGTGGCTGGCGGACGCGCTCACCGCCGAACCCTGGCCGTGCAACTGGGAGTTGTTCCCGGTCACCGTCGGCGGCTTCCTCGCCGGGATCGGTCACCGGGAGGAGGCGGCCCGCAAGGCGGTCGACCGCGGCCTGGAGCGGATCGAGGGCTGGTACGTCGGCGGCGGCTGGTACACCGACGGGGACGGCCGCAAGTTCGACTACTACAACGGCTGGGCGATGCACCTGTACCCGGTGCTCCACGCATGGCTGGCGGACGACGCCGAACTGCTCGCGCTCTACGGGGAGCGGCTCTCCCGTCATCTCGCCGACTACGCCCGCCTGTTCGGCGGCGACGGCGCCCCCGTGCACCAGGGCCGCTCCCTGACCTACCGCTTCGCGACGACGGCCCCGCTCTGGCTCGGCGCGCTGACCGGGCACACCCCCCTGTCCCCCGGCGAGACCCGCAGGCTGGCCTCCGGCGCCCTCAGGTACTTCCTCGACGCGGGCGCCGCCGACGAGCGGGGCCTGCTGTCGCTCGGCTGGCTCGGCCCCGACGAGGCGGTGCTGCAGGGCTACTCGGGCCCGGCCTCCCCGTACTGGGCGAGCAAGGGCTTCCTCGGCCTGCTGCTGCCGCCCGGGCACGAGGTGTGGACCGCGCCGGAGGAACCGGCCCCGGCCGAGCGCGCAGACGAGGTGCGGTCCGTGCCCGCCCCCAACTGGCTTCTCCAGTCGACCCGTTCGGACGGCCTGGTCCGGCTGCACAACCACGGCAGCGAGGACGTCCGTTACGACCCGTACTACACCCGGCTCGGTTACTCCACCGCCACCGTGCCCGCGCCGTCGTACGACAACAGCGTGTTCGTCGGCGGCGATCCGGACCGTACCCGGATCGAGCCGCTGGGCACGGGCGAGGGCTGGATCGCGTCCCGGCACACCGTGCGCGAGGGGGTCACCGTGACCAGCGTGGTGCTCGCCCGGGGCGCGGCGGAGGTGCGGGCGCACCTGGTGGCCGGCGCGGCCGCCGGAACACCGGTCCGGATCACCGGCTGGCCGGCGGGGAGGGACGGCGTACGGGCCGAACTCCTGCCCGCGCTCGGCCTGTCCGGCGCCCTCACCGGCACCACCGGCGCCGGACCCACCCTGTTCGCCGCACTGGCCCGGCTGACCGCGGAACCCGATCCGGCACCCCTCGCGGACCTGGTGTCCGTACGGGCGGACGGACCCTGCGAGCTGGACGTCCGCTGGAGCGGCGGAGCCGGGGCGCGGGTCCGGCTGACGGAGCGGGCCGTCGACGTCACCGTACGGGAGTGACCGGGGGCGCTCGTCTCCTCCTGCCGGTGACGTGGGACCCGCGGCCTCACGAAGAGGCCGATGTCCGCGCCCCGGGGCGGCACGGTTCGGCGCGCGCCGAAACGACCCGGGTCCACCATGGCCGTATGACCGCAGAGCTTCGTGCGGCGTCCTTCGCCGCGCTCCACCGTCGTCCGGGGGAGCCGCTGCTGCTGCCCAACGCCTGGGACCACGCCTCGGCCGCCGCACTGGCCGCCCGGGGGTTCCCCGCGATCGCCACGTCGAGCCTCGCGGTGGCGGCGGCCGCCGGTCTGCCCGACGGAGCGGCGGCGACCCGCGAGCACACCTTGCGGCTCGCCGAGACCCTCGGCCGGGCGTCCTGGCTCCTCTCGGTCGACGCCGAAGCGGGCTTCAGCGACGACCCCGAGGAAGTGGCCGAGCTGGCCCGGCAGTTGTGGCGTGCCGGGGCGGTCGGCGTCAACCTGGAGGACGCCCTCGGGCCGAGCGGCCGGCACGCGGCGAAGATCGCCGCCGTCAAGGCCGCCGTGCCCGGGATGTTCGTCAACGCCCGCACCGACACCCACTGGTCGGGCGACGGGGACGAGACGGACACCCTACGGCGCCTGGACGCCTACCAGCAGGCGGGCGCCGACGGGGTGTTCGTGCCGGGACTGACCGACCCGGAGCGGATCGCCGCCCTCGTCCGCCGACTCGGCGTTCCCCTCAACATCCTGTACTCGCCCGCCGGACCCGGCGTCCCCGACCTCGCCGGACTCGGCGTGGCCCGGGTGAGCCTCGGCTCGCTGCCCTACCGGCGGGCGCTCGGCGCGGCGCTGGACGCGGTGGCGGACATCGCCGCCGGCCGTGTCCCCGGCGGCACGACGCCCTCCTACGACGAGGTGTGCGCCCTGGAGCGCAGCGTCTCGGTGAGGAGGTCCGCGAACTCCACCGGGTGATCCAGCGCGCCGAGGTGCCCGCCGGGAAACTCCACGAAGTCCCCGCCGAGACGCTCGGCGAGCAACTCGGTCGTCCGGTGCAGCAGTTGACCGCGTGAGCCGGCGCCGGCGGCGAGGGTGAGCCGGCCCGGTGGCGGGGTGGGGCCGGGCGTGTACCGGGTGAACGGACGCAGCACCCGGGCGAGGAAGACGCCCATCGGGGTCGCCGAACCGCCCTCGGCGGGCGGCCGTTCGGCTCCGTCCAGCCGGGCGATCAGCTCGGCCCGCCGCTCCGCGCCGTCCGGCAGCACGGTGACGCACGGCGGTTCGTGCGCGACCACGTGCGCCAGCCGCCGCGGATGCCGGGCGAGCAGGTCGAGGACCGCGATGCCGCCGGAGCTGGTCCCGAACACGTAGGCGGACTCGCCCTCGGGCAGCACCGCCCGAAGCACCCGGTGCGCCCCCTCGCTCCAGTCCGCCACCCGCTGCTCGGCCACCGGCGGACCGAGCCGGCCGTGGGCGAGCCCGAGCGGGTCGTACGTCACGACGGTGAACCGCGCGGCCAGCCGCTCGGTCAGCGGCCCGAGCCCCATCGGGTGCCCCGCGCCGCCCGGTACCACCAGCAGCACGGGCCCGCTGCCCGTGACGTCGTAGTTGTCGTGGTGCGGTGGCTCAGTCATCGCTCTTCTTCTCCCGGGGCCAGTGCCGAAGGGCCAGGTGCAGGGCGTCGATAGCCTTGTCCCAGGAGGCCCGTACGTCCCGGTCCGCGCCGAAGCCGCCCGCGGCCTCCAGGGCGCAGTAGCCGTGGAAGGTGCTGCGCAGCAGGCGCACGGCGTCCGTCAGATCGGGCTCGTCCAGGCCGTAGCCGCGCAGCATGCCGTAGGTGATCTCGCCGGTGCGGCGCAGCGCGGGGGAGCCGGCGATCAGGGACTGGTCGACGCGGATCTGGGTGGCCGCGTACCGGCCCGGATGCTCCAGGGCGTAGGCGCGGTAGGCGTCGGCGAAGGCGGCCAGCGCGTCCTTGCCCGCCCGGCCGGCCACGGCCACCGCGATCCGGTCGATCAGCTCGCCGCCCGCGTGCAGCGCGAGCCGGGTGCGCAGGTCCTCCAGGCCCCGGACGTGCGAGTACAGGCTCGCGTCCTTCACGCCGAAGCGGCGGGCCAGCGCGGACAGCGTGACGTGCTCGAAGCCCGCCTCGTCGGCGAGTTCGGCGGCGGCCGCCACCAGCCGCTCGGCCGTGAGTCCCGCACGTGCCACGCCCGCCACCTCCTTGGGTCTCCAGGACAGATCCTAGAGCACCTAGGAAAGCGGGTGACGACCCTTTTCCACGACGGCAGTTGGGACCGGCGCCCGCCGTCGGCGCGGGAGGTCAGAGGACCTCTTCCTCCTCCGGGACGACGACCTTGTCGATCATCTGCTGGATCTGCTCGGACGGCAGCGCGACCGCCATGGCCCAGTAGTAGATGACGAGGCTGAAGGCCGCCGTGACGCCGATGTCCCACCCCAGCGGGAACCACGGGTGCTTCAGGGGACCGAAGTCGCTCAGGTACACGATCAGTCCCATGCCGACCAGGTAGGCGGGCAGCCACTGGGCGGCCCGCAGATCCAGCTGCGGGGTGATGGGGTTCATCCGGAACACCCGGTTGGCCACCAGGATGACGTAGCCGATGAGGATCGCGACGCCGAGCTTCCAGTCGGTGGTCCACCCGGACCACAGGATCAGCAGGTTGGCGACGATGAACGCCAGCGGCGACATCCAGCCGCCGCCGGGCAGCCGGTAGGGCCGGTGCGCCTCCGGCAGCCGGTTGCGGAACACTCCGAAGGACAGCGGGGCGCCGGCGTACATCAGCACGCTCGCGCTGGTGATCAGCCCCACGAGGGAACGCCAGCTCGGGAACGGCAGGAAGCAGACGCAGCCGACCACGAACGCCGCGATCAGGCCGACCCAGGGGACTCCGCGCCGGTTGGTGGACTCGAACGCGGAGGGCACGTAGCCGTTCCGGCTGAGCCCGTACGACACCCGCGACGACCCGGTGATGTAGATCAGGCCCGTGCCCGCGGGGGAGACCACCGCGTCGAGATAGAGGACCGTGGCCAGCCAGCCCAGACTGATCAATGTGGCGACCTGTGCGAACGGCCCGCTCAGCGTGGTGAACGCGGACGTCGCCCAGTGACTGCCGATCTGCGAGGCGGGCAGCGCGGCGAGGAAGACGACCTGGAGCAGGATGTAGATGACGATGCCGAGCACGATCGACCCGATCACCGCCCGCGGGATGTCCCGCTTGGGGTTGGCGCTCTCACCGGCGAGCTGGTCGGCCTGCTCGAAGCCCAGCAGCGCGAAGATGATGCCGCTGGTGG
>NZ_JBSGDB010000060.1:10401-28210 GCF_053602155.1 Streptomyces sp. NPDC004561 | reverse complement strand
GACCGCCTGCTCCTCGGGCGTGGGTTCGCCGAGGATCGCGAGGGTGCCGTCGGCCACGGCGGCGGGCATGAACCGGACCATCTGGGCGTGGGCCTCCTCGCGGGACTGCTCCACGAAGGCCACCGGCTCGCCCAGCGCCCCCGCGACGGCCGCGGCGCGCTGCCGGGGCGTGGTCGCCTCGGGGCCGGTCAGGGTGTAGGTGGCGCCGTCGTGCCCGTCCGCACGCAGGACGGCCGCGGCGACCGCCGCGACATCGGCCGGGTCCACGAACGGCAGCGCCACGTCGGCGAAGGGCGCCGCCGCGGTGCGATGCCGGCGGACCGGTTCCGCCCAGGCGAGCGCGTTGGACGCCAGACCGCCGGAGCGCAGGACGGTGAACGGCAGCCCCGAACCCGCCACGGCCGCCTCGAAGTCCGCCGCGTGCGTGTACGTCTCCGGCCGGGTGCCCACGCCCTGTGAGGACAGCAGCACCACCTTGCCGACCCCGGCCGCGACGGCCTGGCGCAGAATGCCGCCCGGATCCTCGCCCGCCACCAGCAGGAACAGGGCCTTGGCCCCCTCCAGGGCGGGCGCCAGACTCTCCGGCCGCCCGAGGTCGGCGGCCACGGCCCGCACGCCCGCCGGAACGTCCGCGTCCCCGATGCGCCGAGCCACGGCGGTCACGGCCTCTCCCTGTCCGAGCAACTCGGCGACCAGCGCCCGTCCGACGTTTCCGGTGGCACCCGTGACAACGATCATGTCAGCTCCCCGATGTGAGTTAGTTGACTAACTAAGTCGAGACGTTAGCGCGCTCCCGTGGCCCGTGTCTATCCTTAGTCAGGTGACTGACTCAGAAGCCGCGTCGACCGGGACCCCGCGCTCCGGACGGCCGGGCGTGTCCGGCCGGGGTGGCCGAGGTGACAAGCGTGGGCGCCTGGTGAGGGCCGCCGTCCAGGTCTTCCACGAGCGGGGCGTGGAGAGGACCACCCTCGGGGACATCGCCGGCGCGGCCGAGGTCCCGCTCGGCAACGTCTACTACTACTTCAAGACCAAGGACCAGCTGGTCGAGGCGGCGGTGGACGCCCACTGCGAGCAACTCACCGCCCTCACCGATCAGTTGGACGCGCTCCCGGACCCGGCCGAGCGGCTCAGGGCGCTGATCGCCGGGTGGGTCGAGCAGCGCGAGACCGCGGCCCGTTTCGGCTGCCCGTTCGGCACCCTCGCCACCGAACTCGACAAGCGCGACGACGGCCTTGATCTGGCCGCGGCGAAGGTCATGCGGGCCCTGCTCGACTGGGTCGAGTCCCAGTTCGCCCAGCTCGGCCGTGCCGACGCCCGCGCCCTGGCCGTCGAACTCGTCGCCGCCTACCAGGGCATGTCCGTCCTCACCAACACCCTGCGCGACCCGGGCCTGATGGCCGACCAGGGGGAACGCCTGCGGACCTGGATCGACACGATCGCCGGCGCGTGACCGGCCGGGGCCCCCGTCGGCCATGTGCAGGTACCCGGCGGTGACCACCTCTGGGTCGGGCTCGCGGAGGAGGAAATCGCGCGCTGCTTCATCCGGACGGCCGGGTTCGTCGCGCGCTGCCGCGCCGGAGGATAATCCGCGGGGAAGCCGACCCTCCGAGGAGCCATGAGCCGTCGCGCCGCCAACCTGCCCAAGCTGCTGTCCGAGGCCCGCCGCTGGTTCGAGGACGCCCTGTTCGCCAGCATGGAGGCCGCGGGCGAGCAGCCGGTGACGACGGCGCAGGCGTCCGTCTTCGCCCGGCTCGACGCCGGGGGCACCACCGTCTCCGAGCTGGCCCGCCGGATCGGGGTGACCCGGCAGACGGCCCACCAGGCGGTGCACGGACTGATCGGAATGGGTCTGCTGGAGCAGGTGCCCGACCCGGAGTCCGCCCGCCGGCGCCTGATCCGTATGACCCCCGAGGGTGAGCGGGTGCATGCGCGGGCGCAGGCCACGATCAGGGTGGTAGAGGCGGTGCTGGTGGAGCGCATCGGCCCCGAGCCGGTCCGTGTGCTGCGGGACGCCCTCACGTCCGACTGGGGGGAGCCGCCGCTGGTCGCCGCTCCCTGAGCGGCCTCAGGTGGAGACGCCCTGCTCCTCGGCCCGCACCGGTACGACGTGGATGTGCTGGACGGCCCGGCTCAGGACCAGCACCCCGATGACGATCAGCAGCGCCCCGCACACCTCCGGAACGAGCCACCAGCCCGTGCGGATCCGCTCATGGAACAGGGTGATGCCCAGGGCGAGGCTCACCACCGCGTCACCGATGGTCAGGGCCGGCTGGGCCGCGGCCAGCGGGCCGGCCTGGAGCGAGTTCTCCAGCAGGAGCACGGCGGCCACACCGGCGAGCGCGAAGCCGTACGTCTGCCACGATCGCAGGAACGCCAGGAAGCCGTGGTCGGCGAACGTGCCCGTCGCCGACTTCAGCAGCGCGGCGGTCAGGGCGTTGCCCGTCGCGGAGGCCGCCGCCAGCAGTGCGGCGCGCCGGGCCGGAGGGCGGCCGCGGCCGGCCAGCAGGACGGCGGCGATCATGCCGCCGACGCACAGGCACAGGGCCGGGATCCAGCGCGTGAGCGGCGCGTTGTCGAGCGCTCCGTGCGGTGCGGCCGCGATGAGCAGGACGGCCAGACCCGCCACACAACCGGCGACGCCCCACCACCCCGAGGAGGGCAGCCGCCGGTGCATGAGCGGAGCGGCGACGAGCAGCGCGAAGGGCAGTTCCAGGATGAACAGCGGCTGGACCAGTGCGAGCGGGCCGTTGACCAGGGCCAGGCTCTGGAACAGCGCGGCGCACATCACGCCGGCCATGCCGATCATCCAGAAGGGCCGGTGCACCAGTTCCGCGAGCAGCCGGAAGCCGCCGCGGCTGCTGGTGGACGCGGCCCGGCGCTGGAACGCGGTGCCCACGGCGTTGCTCGCCGCGCCCGCGACGCCGAACACCGCGGCCAGTTCGATCACGACCGTCTCTCCTGCCTGCGGGCACGTCTCCCGGAGGAGCTTCGGGTCCTTTCAGCCTACGAAAGTGAGCCGCGTACCGCGGGGAGCGGACACCAGGCGGGCGGGCCGGGCGCGCCGTGGCTTGTTCTCGCTCTTGTCGGGCGGAGGACGCATTGCGGCGCGCGCGGGGTATCCGACTGGCGAGTCGGTCGGGCGTGGGACGGCGAGGAGGACGGCATGGCGCAGGAGGTGCGCGAGATCATGACCGGCAACCCGGTCGCGGTGGCGCCGGAGACCCCGGTCTGCGAGGTCGCCGCCCGGATGCGCGACGAGGACATCGGCGCGGTTCTGGTCTGCTCCGGGGAGCGGCTGCGCGGGCTGGTCACCGACCGGGACCTGACCGTGCGGATACTCGCCGACGGCGGGGACGTGACCGCGCGGACGGTCGCCGAGGCGTGCAGCAGCGAGCTGGTCACCGTGGCCCCGGACGACGACGTCGACCGGGCCGTGCAGCTCATGCGGGGCAAGGCGCTGCGCCGGCTGCCGGTCGTCGACGACGGGCGGGTGGTCGGGATCGTCGCCCTCGGCGATGTCGCCGTGGAGCGCGACCCCGAGTCGACGCTGGGCCACATCAGCGCGGCCGGACCCACCCGCTGACCACTGGACCGGCGCCCGGACGCGCCGCGTGCCGGACCCGCCCGGTGAGCGCGGGCGGGCCGGCCGCGGGGGCGGGTCAGGAGAGGGTCAGGTCGTCCGCGTAGACCGCGCCCTGTCCGTACCAGCCGTGGACGTACACGGTGACCGTGCCGGAGGAACCGGTGGTGAAGGGCACCGTCAGCTTCGACCAGGACGAGGACGAGGCCCAGGTGCTGGCCGTCGCGCCGCCGCTGACCCCGAGGTAGGCGTACGGGCCCTGCACCCAGCCGCTCAGCGTGTACGACGTGTTTGGCTTCAGGGTGAGGGTCTGCGTGCACTGGCCGGTCTGCGAGGAGGACGGCGCGGTCTTCAGGGCGTGGGTGCCGCCGTGCACGGGCGAGGAGACCACCGTGGCCCCGCTGTCGCAGGTCCAGGGCGTGAGCGACCCGCTCTCGAAGCCGCCGTTGCCCAGCGCCGCCGTGCCGCCGGCCCCGTTCACGGTCAGGGTGAGCGTGGCGCTGTGCCGGGTCGAGCCCGCCGTCCCGGTGACGGTCAGGGTGTAGGTGCCCGGAGTCGTGGAGCTCGCGGCCTTCAGGGTGAGCGTCGAGGTGCCGCCGGCGGTGACCGAGGCGGGGCTGAGGGTGGTTGTCACGCCGGTGGGCGCGCCGCTCACCGCCAGGTCGACGGACTGCGCGCCGCCCGAGGTCACCGATGTCCTCACCGTGGCCGTCGCCGAACCGCCGGGGTCGACGGAGGCGCCGGTGGGGGAGAGGGAGACGGAGAAGTCGTTGGCCGGCGGGGTCGTCGTACCGCCCGTGAAGGGCTCGAAGGTGTGGGAGAAGTACCAGGTGTCCTGGGCGATCCCGGAGCAGGTGTCCGAGGCGGCGGAGCCGGGGCAGCTGCCGTTGTCGCGCTGGAGGGCCCAGAAGGAGAGGGTGCTGATGCCCTTCGACACCGCCCAGTTGTAGACCGTCGTGGCGTCGGCGGTGGTGAAGGTCTCCGCCGGACCGTAGTCGTCCACGCCCGGCATCTCGGTGACGCCGATCATGTTCCACAGTTGGGTGTCGGACAGGTTCGGGTACAGCGAGGCCAGTTGGCCGTGCAGCCCGCTCGCCGCCGTCTCGGTGTCGGTGGCCATGTGGTGCGTCGCGCCGTCGTAGTAGTCGAACGTCATCAGGTTGACGACGTCCACCTTGGCGCCCGCGGTCTTCGCGCTGCGCAGGACGTTGAGCCCACTGTCGGCGAGGCCGGTCGTGGTGGTCGGCAGGGTGTACGAGAACTGCACCGAGCGCCCGTTGGCGGCGGCCCAGTCCTGGACCTTCTTGATCGCCTGGTTGCGGCGGTCGATGCCGGCCTGGTTCGTGAGGGAGTTGTCCTCGACGTCCATGTCGAGCCGCGAGACGTCGTAGGTGGTGATGATCTTCTCGTAGGCCGCGGCGATGGAGTTCACGTCGGTGCAGCTGTCGGCGATCTCGGTGCCGCCGTTGTCGGCGGCGTATCCGCCGAGCGAGGGGATGACGTCGCCGCCGCGTGCGCGCATGGTGGTGAAGTCGGCGCCGAACACGGAGGAGTTCACGGGCGTGCCGGTGTTGCCGTTCCAGTACGGCGTGCAGGAGCCCTTGTTCTCGGTCTGCAGGAAGGCCATGGTCAGGTACCTGGCGCCGGAGGACTGGGCGAGCGCGGCGGGGCTGTCGCCGTTGTAGGCCTCGAAGTAGGGCGCGAAGACGTGCGCGGGCAGCGGAGTCGCCGCCTGCGCGGTGCCCCCGAACCCCAGGGCGAGCCCTGCGGACGCGGCCAGCGTGGCCACGCCGGTGAGCAGGGCGCGTACGGATCTCGGACGTGTCATCGGGTACTCCCGGATAGCGAACGACAGGCGATCGAGCGGGGATGTCGCACGGTGGGGCCCGGCCGGGGCTATTGGTCTAGGCCATGATTGGTCTGGACCAAACGCCGGTCAAGGTGTGGGAGTAGCCTTTTGCGTGTTCATGGGAGTCAACTGGCGGGCGTGTTCAGCTACCTGAGCAAGCGTCAGGTTGCAGAGGCGACCGTGGTCGTCACGCGGACGAGGCTGGGCGTACGGGGCGTCGAGCCGAAGCCGAACCGTACGGGCGGCTCGACCGTGGTGAGGGAGCCCAGGTCCCGGCCCTCGTGGACGGCGGTCGCCGCGGTGATCAGGCGCAGGTCGCGCGCGCCGTACCACTCGTACCGGCCACCGCCGGCCGTCCCCCGGGTGCGCACGCCCAGCAGCAGACGGGCGGGCCGATCCGTCACCGCCGTCCAGAAGGCGCTCGTGGCCAGAGCCCGTGGAACCGCCCGCAGCAGGAATCCCGCGAGGCTGCGACGGCCGACGGTGAAGCGCAGGTCGAGCACGGGATCGGCGACCACGGACCACTGGTCGCCGACGATCCGCACCCGGAGGGGTACGACCCGCACCTCGTCGAAGGCGTAGGTTCCGGCGACGAAGTCCGCCACCCGGCGGGTCGGGGCCAGCAGCAGACGGTGGCCGTCGGCCCGTTCGAGCATCACGTCGCTGAACGGCCCGAAGGGCGAGCGGGGCCAGTGGCCGAGCACCAGACGGGTCCCGGACGTCGTCCCGACCCCGGCGATCCACCCGTCGAAGCGGAGCCGGGAGGAGCCCTTCACGGTTCGGCTCATCCGCCCGCGCCGGCCCGGTGAAGCGGCGGGCCGAGCCGGCACCGGACCGGAATCCGGCCTCCGGACACCGGGATCACGCCTGACCCCCGCCCGACCTGGGGATCACCACGGCCTCGCGCCGTCGCCCGCCGGGGAGACGCGCGACGGCCGCACCGGGCGTGAAATGCCCAGCCGCACCTTGTGGACCCCGTCCGAGAAGTGCGCGAGCGGCTCGGCAGAGGGCGGGGGCAGGCCCACCGTCCGGGTGAGGGACTCCTCGACGGCCTCGACGCCGGCCTCGCGCAACGGCCAGGGCGCGTGCTCGACGGGCGTCTCCCAGAGGGCGCCGCAACTCCGGGTGAAGACCCGCCACCGCGACGTCAGCCACACGTCCCGGCGGGTCGGCGTGACCTGCGCGTCAGGACGCACGGCCAGGCGGTATCCGGGCCCACGGCCCCACCGGGCACCGGTGTAGGTCAGGACACCCCGGCGTCGCGACGAGCCGAGGCGTCCCTGGTGGTAAGGGAACCCCAGCGCGCGGGCCGCCAGCATCACGGGGCAGCCCACCTCGATGGACAGGAACCACAGGCCGTCCCGGCCGTCCCGGCCGCGCACATACGTCCGCAGGTTGGTCTCGAGGAAGGCGGGCAGGGCGGCGGGGAACCCCGGCGGGCGCACGCCGGCCATCACGAACGTCGTGAGGCTCACCCACGCCGACCCCTCGTACGTGTCCACGACCAGGCTCTCCGGCAGCAGGCGCTGCACCTGGTCGGGGGAGTAGGCCCAGTGCACGAACGCCTGGCTCACCCAGTCGGCCCGCAGCGCCGGAACGTGCACACGCTGCTCCGGTCCATACGACACCACGCGCACCGACTCCCCCGGCGCCCACTCCCGAAACCCACCGTGCCACTTCGTCATCGCGTCCATGACGCCGTGGATCACCGTTCGCGCCGTCCCACGCGGCCCCCGTCCCGTGACCCGGCTAGGTGGCGCGGGCGCCCCCGCCGCGGCGGATGCGGCCGAGCAGGTCCCGGTGGTACGCGGCCAGCGCCCCGGCGGGCACCGGGGCGGGGCAGCCGGCGAGGGTGTACCAGCGGTCGCCGTCGAAGTGCTGGACGGCGACCCGCACCGTGCGCCCGTCGGGCTGGAGGATCGTCGCGACCGTGAGGTCACCGGTGATGACGCCGACCTCGTCGGTCATGGCCCCGCCGGGTCCCGCGGTGACCCGGTCCACGTACTGGTCGATGCTGGGAGGGTTGTTCATGAGGCGCAGGTTTCCATCGATCAGGGCCGCCCGCCGCGCACTGCGCGGGTGTCGCCCGCGCATGTACCCGTCCGGGGCGTGTCACCGCGTTCCCCACCGGACCGCCGGCGCGCTCCCCAGCGGGAACCGTCCCGGTGCCGGGCCCGGAGCACCGCGTTCGGCCTCCCGCTCGCCCGGTCAGACCCGGCTCGACGTCGCCGTGTCCGCCGACAGCCGCTGGGCCGCGTAGATCGGGAGCACCGAGAGCAGCACGAGGACCGCGGCCACCACGTTCACCACCGGCGCCTGCTGCGGCCGCGTCATGTTGTTGAAGATCCAGATCGGCAGGGTCTCGATGCCGGGGCCCGCGGTGAAGGTCGTGACCACGATCTCGTCGAAGGACAGCGCGAAGGCGAGCAGTCCGCCGGCCAGCAGCGCGGAGCGGACCAGTGGGAAGGTGACGTCCGCGAAGGCGCGGAAGCTGGTCGCACCGAGGTCCATGGCCGCCTCCTCGTACGAGGCCGCCGTCCGCCGCAGCCGGGCCACGACGTTGTTGAACACCACGACGATGCAGAACGTGGCGTGCCCGACGATCACGGTGAACAGCCCGAGGCCCACGCCGAGCGGTTCCAGGACCGTGCCGAAGGCCGAGTTGAGGGCGATGCCCGTGACGATGCCGGGCAGCGCGATCGGCAGGACCACGACGAACGACACCGTGCCGCGGCCGAAGAAGCGGTGTCTGGCCACGGCGAACGCGACGAGGGTGCCCAGGAGCAGTGCGATCGCGGTGGCCCCCAGCCCCGCCTTCACCGACACCCACACGGCCGCACGGGCGCCGGAGTTGTGCAGCGCCACCGACCACCAGTGCCCGGTCAGCCCCGGAGGCGGCCAGCTCGCGCTGCGGTCGGGGTTGAGGGAGTTGACGAGGACGAGCAGCAGCGGGACGTAGATCACCGCGAAACCGAGCCCGGCGCCGATGCGCAGGGCGATGCGCGCGGTGCGGCTGAGATGCATGGCGCTCTTCTCCTACAGGCTGTTCAGGGCACCCGTACGGCGGATCGCCAGCAGGTACAGGACGATCACGACCACGGGGACGGTGCCGAGCGCGGCGGCCATGGGCAGGTTGAGTTCGATGTTGGAGTACACGAGGTTGCCGATCAGCTGCGTCTTGCCGCCGACGATCTGCACGGTGATGTAGTCGCCGAGGCTGAGCGAGAAGGTGAACACCGAGCCCGCGGCGACCGAAGGCAGCACCATCGGCAGGACAACCGAGCGGAAGGTGAGCCCCGCGCGGGCCCCGAGGTCCGCCGACGCGTCCAGGAGGTTCGCCGGGAGCTGTTCGAGCGCCGTGTGGATCGGCAGGATCATGTACGGAAGCCAGAGGTAGGTCAGGGTGAGCACGGTGGCCGGCAGTCCGAACCCGGGACCGCTCAGCCCGAAGGGGGCGAGCATCCAGTCGGCGAGCCCGCCCTCGGCGAGGATGAGCCGCCAGGCGTACACCTTGACCAGGTAGCTTGCCCACAGCGGGGTCAGGATCGCCACCACCAGCAGCGGACGCCACCGCGGCCCGGCCACGCGTGCGGTGTAGAAGGCGACCGGGAACGCGATCACCGCGCACAGCACGGTCACCGCCAGCGCCACGCCCACGCTGCGCAGGATCACCTGGCGGAAGACCGGGGCGGTCAGCAGCTCGTGGAAGTTGTCCGTCGACCAGATCCGCACCACCTGCGAGGTGAAGGAGTTCGTCGTCCAGAAGGCGGAGACGAACAGCACCACCAGCGAACCGAGGTAGAGGACGGTCAGCCACAGCAGCGGGGCCGTGAGCAGCAGGGTCAGCCGCAGCCGGGGCCGGCGGTGCAGCGTTCCGGCGAGCCGCCGGACGGTTCCCCGTCCGGCGGCGGTCGTCGCGTCGGTCGTCACGGCTCAGCCCTTGATCTCGGTCCAGGCCTGCACCCACTTGGCGTACGGCACGCACTTCACGTCCGTGCGGCCGTCCAGGCACTGCTCGATGGGCGTGTTCCAGAAGGCGATCCGCTTCCAGTAGTTCTCGTCGGCGGCGTGGTAGACCGTGCAGAAGTTCTTGTCACTGGTCTCGGCGCAGGCCTTGGAGTTGGCGGGGGCCTCCCCGAAGTACTCGGCGACCTCGGCGTTGACCTTGGGGGAGACGATCCAGTTCAGCCATTTGTAGGCGCAGTTGGGGTGCTTGGCCTTGCTGGAGACCATCCAGGTGTCCGACCAGCCCGTCGAACCCTCCTTCGGGATCAGCGATTTGACCTTGGCGCCCTCGGAGGCGGCGAGGCTGGCGATGACCTGCCAGGTGGTCCCGACCACGGAGTCGCCGCTCTTGAAGGCGGAGACCTCCTTGAGGTAGTCGCCCCAGTACTCGCCCACGTCCGCGTTCTGCCGCTTCAGCAGTGCCACGGCCGCGTCGAACTGCTTCTGGTCCAGCGCGTAGGGATCCTTGATCTTCAGCTCCGGCTTGGTGGCCTTGAGGTAGAGGGCCGCGTCGGCGATGTAGATCGGCGAGTCGTACGCCGTGACATGACCCTTGTACTTCGAGGCGCCGTCGAAGACCGCCGACCAGGAGG
Organism: Streptomyces sp. NPDC004561; assembly: GCF_053602155.1. Lineage (NCBI taxonomy): Bacteria > Bacillati > Actinomycetota > Actinomycetes > Kitasatosporales > Streptomycetaceae > Streptomyces > Streptomyces sp. NPDC004561. Next base: position 18,183 of record NZ_JBSGDB010000060.1, on the reverse strand, counting down.
TGGGCGCGGGGTTCACCTTGTCGGTGTTGTACATCAGCAGGTTGGCGCCCCGGCCGTGCGGGATGCCGTACATCTGGCCCTTCACCGAGTTCCAGGCGCCGTTCTTCAGCCCGCTGAAGACGTCCTTGTAGTTGGGCACCAGGCCGGTGTTGACGGGAGCGGCGTCACCGGAGGCGATCAGGCGCAGGGAGGCGTCACCGGAGGCGGAGACGGCGTCGTACTCGCCGGTCTTCATCAGCTTGACCATCTCGTCCGAGCTGGCGGCGACCTTGGAGTGGACCTGGCACCCTGTCTGCTTCTCGAAGTCGCCGACCCAGTTCACCTTCGGGTCGTTGGATCCGTCCTCGACATAGCCGGCCCAGGCGACGAGATTGACCTGGCCCTCGGTCCTGCCCAGCTTCGTCGGGGCCTTGAGGTCCGGCGGGTTGAGGCCGGTGGCGGAGGAGCCGCCGGAGCCGGAGGAGCCGCAGGCGGCGGCGAGCAGCAGTGTGGCGGCGCAGGCCGCGACGCGCAGGGTACGGGTGGGACGCACGACGTTCTCCATGGGGGCGCGGAAGAGGGAAGGGGCAGGTCAGGAGGGCAGCGGGACGGCGTGCCCGCGGTGCCACCGCAGGCGGACCCGGGTGCCGCGGTAGGCGGCGACGTCCTCGGAGGAGGTGTCCAGGTTCTGCTGCACCGCGGTGAGCCGGCCGCCGCCGTCGAGGTCGACGAGGAAGCGGGTGGCGTCGCCGAGGTAGACGACCTCGGCGACGGTGCCGGTCGCGGTGGCGTGTGCCGGCACGTCCGCCTCGGCGGACTCCTTCAGGATGCGGATCTTCTCCGGACGGATGTTGTACGTGCCCGGAGTGCCGACGATCCGGTGGGCCACCTCTCCGTCGAGCAGGTTGGAGGTGCCGACGAAGGAGGCGACGAAGGAGGTCGCCGGGCGCTCGTAGATCTCCGCGGGCGTGCCGACCTGGGCTATGCGGCCCTGGTCGAAGACGGCGATCCGGTCGCTCATCGTCAGGGCCTCCTCCTGGTCGTGGGTGACGAACACGAAGGTGATGCCCACCTCCCGCTGGATCGCCTTGAGTTCGACCTGCATCTGCTCGCGCAGCTTCAGGTCGAGGGCGCCGAGCGGCTCGTCGAGGAGCAGGACGCGGGGCCTGCCGACGAGCGCGCGGGCGAGCGCGACCCGCTGGCGCTGCCCGCCGGAGAGCTGGGCGGGCCGCCGCTGGCCGTAGCCCTCGAGGCGTACCTCGGCGAGCGCCTTGCGGGCGCGGACCAGGCGTTCGGCCTTGGCCACCTTGCGGACCCTCAGTCCGTACGCCACGTTCTGTTCCACCGTCATGTGCGGAAAGAGGGCGTAGTCCTGGAAGACGGTGTGCACGTCCCGCTCGAACGGGGCGAGGCCGGTGACCTCCTGTCCGGCGAGTTCGATCCGGCCCTGGTCGGGTGTCTCGAACCCGGCGACGAGCCGCAGGACCGTCGTCTTGCCGGAGCCGGACGGACCGAGCATCGAGAAGAACTCCCCGTCCCGGATCTCCAGGTCGACACCGGCCACGGCGGTCGTCTCGCCGAACGACTTCCGCAGGTCCTGCAGCCGGATCGCAATTCCCTCCATACGGGAACCTTTCTGGCGCGATGTACGTTGACCGTAAACATATGAAGTCATAGTTCAAAGCTCAAGAGCCCCTTAGGGTAAAGCTTGAGTCAACGCACGAGGTGGTGGCCGTGAGGCAGTACGAGATCGAGGGCGGCGCACGAAAAGCCGTCTTCAGCCCGGTGGACAGCCGGGCCCGCGTGGACGCGGTCGCCCGCCGCATAGGCGACGCCATCGAACTGGGCCTGCTCGCCGACGGCGAGCAACTCCCCGGCGAGACCGAGCTGGCCGGACAGCTGGGCGTCTCCACGGTCACCCTGCGCGAGGCGCTCATGGCCCTTCGGCAGCAGGGTCTGGTCACCACCCGCCGGGGCCGCGGCGGAGGCAGCTTCGTCTCCCTTCCCGAGGTCCCCGCCGACGACCGCCTCAGGGCCCGGCTGCGCGGCTGGAGCACCGAGGAACTGCGCGACCTGGGCGACCACTGGGCCGCCCTGTCCGGGGCGGCCGCCCGCCTCGCCGCCCAGCGCACCGAACCCGAGGACCTCCACCAACTCCGCCGCACCGCCGAGGAACTTGCCGGGGCCGAGGACGCGCCGGCCCGCAGCCGCCTGTACGGCCGCTTCCACGTCGAACTCGCCGCCGCCGCCCAGTCGGCCCGGCTCACCCGCGAACAGGTCGCCCTGCAGAGCGAGGTGGGCGCGCTGCTGTGCCTCGTCCTGACCGACGACGCATATCGTGAAGAAGTTGCGGACCGTCACCACGCCGTGATCTCCGCCGTGCAAGATGGGGCCCACGAAACGGCCGGCACGCTGGCCGAGCGGTGCGTCAGGGAGTCGACGGCGCGGCTCGTCGCCGTACGCCTCACCCTCTGACCGCGCCGCGTCCGGTTCCCGTCCGCTGGAGGACACCATGGGCGTCAGCTCCGGGCTCGCCACCCTCGACACGGAAGCGGAGCTGTGGGTGGCCGCGCAGGTCGGCGGAGCACTGGAGGCGGTCTTCGGCACGGTCGCCGCCACCCGCGCCGACACGGCGGCCCTGCTCGACCGGGTGGCCGCCGAGGGCCGCCGGCCCGCCAGCGCCGACCTCGCCGCCCTGCGCCCCGGCCTGCATGTGCGCCTCACCCGCGAGGAACTGGTCTCCGGCGTCGGTTTCGTCGCCGCCCCCGGACTGCTCGCGGACGTGCCCGCCTGGCTGGAGTGGTGGCAGTCCGGCGCCGACGGCGACGTACGCCCGCTGCTCCTCGACCTCGATCCCGGCCACTCGGCGTACTCGGACTACACGCACTGGGACTGGTTCGCCCTGCCCCGCGACACCGGGCGCCGGGCCGTGGCCGGACCGTACGTCGACTACCTCTGCTCCGACGAGTACAGCCTCACGCTGTCCGAACCGGTGCGGATCCAGGGGCGGTTCGCGGGAGTGGCCGCCGCCGACGTGTATCTGCGGCACTTCGAGGCGGCCGTCCTCCCGCTGCTGCGGCGCCTTGCCCGGCCCGCCCGTCTGGTGAACGCCCGCGGCCGGGTCGCCGCCTCCGCCGACCCCGCCCACCTGGCCGGCTCGCTCACCAAGGGCCCGGACTTCGGCGAGGTGCTCGCCGAGGCGAGGCCCGCCGTCCACGACGGCATGCGCATGGTGCCGTGCCAGGGGATCCCTCTGGTGCTCGTCCTGGCGTGACCCGCTTCTGCCTCAGGGGCGCGGGGATCAGTCGCGGGGGAGGTCCCGGTACGGGACGCGGACCATCTCGTGCACCTCGCCGAGCGTGCCCCACTCGTTCCCGCCCAGGCGGGACAGGGGCCGCAGCAGCCGGATGTCGGGCCGGCCGTCCACCAGGACGTCCTCGTGCACGGCGGCGTGCACGACCCGGCCGAACACCACCGTCGAGTCGCCTAGCCGCAGTGTCGAGTGCAGCGTGCACTCCAGGGCGACCGGGGACGCGGCCACGCGCGGCGGCTTCACCCGCAGCGAGGACTCCCGCTCGATGCCCACGGCGTCGAACTCCCCCTCGTCCCGGGGAAAGTCCGTCGATGTCGCGTTGATCTGCGAAAAGAGCGGCTCGGGGGCGAAGTTCACGACGAACTCGCCGGTCGCCTCGACGTTGCGCAGCGAGTCCTTGCGGCCCACGGAGGTGAACTGCACCACGGGCGGGTCGGTGCAGGCGACGGTGAAGAAGGAGTGCGGTGCGAGGTTCGGCACAAAACCGTCCGCGCTGACCGTGGACACCCAAGCGATCGGCCGCGGCACCACCACCGAGGTGAGCAGCTGGTAGAAGTCGCGGGTGGGCATGTTCTCAGGAGCGAAGTCAACGCGCATGCCTGAAAGTATCCAGGTCAGCACGTAGGCGGCGAATCGTAGCCCCGGATCGCGGCACCGCCGAGCCCCTGGTTCCGACGGAAAGTGCCCGATGCCGGCACGCGCGAGCCCTGGAGCACCACCGTCATGACCCAACCGATCCCTCCGCTCGTCTCTTTGTTCGACTGGGAGGACTTCGAGGGCCTCGAAGGGGGCGTGGACCGCCGACAGGAGGATGCCGAGGACACACGCTGTCGTCTGGTTGGGGACCGTTCGCAAAGATCTACAAGGAGAACGACACCTCGGCGTTCAAGAGGATCGACATCGTTGAACACACCCGACGACCGGTGGTCGGCGCCACCGGCTGCCGGATGAACCTCGTCAACGACAGCGACCGCCACATGGGCCGCATGATGTGCGTATTGCCGCCGCCCTCCGCCACACCGGCCGCTCACCTGACGAACACGGACAGATCTCGATCACGCAATGCCCCTGCCTTACAGCCCCCCGACCGCTCCGGGAACTACTTGAGGTGGCCGTCGAACCAGCCGATGAGCTTGTCGGGGTGCTGTCCGAAGTAGTTGTAGGCGTAGAAGCGCTGGTTGGAGCCCTCGATCCAGAACAGCTCTTTGTCCTCCGCGCCGATCGCATCGAAAATCTCGGTGCCGTCCTGCTCGGCGTCGATCAGGAAGTCGTGGCGCAGTTGGGCCATGAGGGTGGGCACCGTGACCGAGTGGGCGTACAACTGGGGGGATTCGTCGTCCAGACGCATGCCGCACAGGTCGGCCAGCTTCGTGGCCAGCGCCTCGCGTGCCGTGTCCGGGTCGAGACCGATGTTCTTGGCACCCTGCTCGATGAACGTCTTGCCGGACACCGTGTTGAGGACCAGCAGGGCCTGGACACCGCCGAACTCCTCGGGCCAGAAGTTCATCGCGACGATCGTGGAGTTGGCTCCCATGCACCGGCTGTAGAGGCCGAGCTTCATCGCTGCCAGGTTGTCCTGGCTGCGGACGTAACGCAGCGAACCGACGACGTCGCGGGCCTCGATCAGTCCGAGCCCGCTGGTGACGCCGTTGGCGTCGCTGCTCAGGCCGTGGTTGCGAAGGTCGTAGGTGAGGATGTTGTAGCCGGCGTCGTGCAGGAAACGCAGTTCGGTCAGGAAGTCGACCTCGAAGCCACCGAACACACCGAGCTCGGTGTGCCACGGCTCAAGTTGCCCTGGGAATCCGTACCGATTGCAGGTCATCGGGTGGTTGACCACGAGAAGGCGGTCCGAACCTTCGGCGGGGATGTACCAGGCCTCGAGTGCAACCCCGTCCTTGGAGGGGAATTGCACCTCTTCGTAATCCATCCCCACATCTGTCGGGCGCTTGAGCACCGAAGTGCGCGCACCATGCGCGAACATCTGCGCGTACTGATCCACCAGACCCTGCAGCTTCTCGTCATCGGTGCCCGTGGGCTGCGGCAAAGTGGACAGGTCACGGTCGTGCTGACCGAGGTCGATGTCGACATCGATCTGCTCGCCCTTGTTGTTGAACGCAATCACGGCTTCTTCTCCTTGCTCCGGTCTGGGTTCTATTCGGAGATGACTTCGAGGATGTTGCGCCATACGGGTTCGGTCGACATGGTCTCGGCGTAGGGGCTGTCGGCGTACTTGCTGCGGAACGATGCGTCGACCGCCGCGTCGGTGTCCTCATCCTCGGCCGACACCGATCCGGTCGCCGACCGGGACTCACCAGATGTTGTTCACTGGTTTCGGGGTGCTGTCGTCTGGTAGCGCGACAGCGACGGAGAAGCACTCCTCGCCGTTGATGCGGTCCAGTTCGTCCTCGGACCAGGTTGCCATCGTGATGCTCCTCTCCAATGTTGTTGATGGTCGAAGGGGCCTTGGTTGGTGCCAGGGCCGACGTGACCGTTCCTTTCCGAAGGACTCGATGCCCTCGCAATGAAGGCTGCACTCGTCGTGCAGGTCATCCACAGCCACCTTCACCCACTGTTTTTCTCACTGCAAGCCCTACTGCCAGGCCCCATAAAAGGGGTTCTGAGGGAAGCTGTCTGGGCCATGCCGGGACCCCTAGCCATGCACGGTCATGGGCGCAAAGAACTCCGAAGCGGGTGACTTCCTGCGCAGTAGACGCGGCAAGTTCGAGCGTGCCGACGCCGGACCTCTCAGCTGGTTCCCAGGCCGACGGGTCTTCCCGACGGGCGATCTTGAGGTGTGATCAACGCGCGGCTACAGAATCTCTGAATCCCTTCGGGAATTCATGACAGAGTATGGGTCTCGAATTTTAGTATCCGAGGCGTCCGGCAGTTGGCGGGTCGCATTCTTTCTGGTCTCCGGCGAAATCGTCGCGACGTATTTATCGGTCGCTGATTGCGGAGAATGAGGAGAGGCTGGATCGCGAACTCTGTCCGATTGGGCTGTCGGCCAGCGGGAACCTGCCCGCATCCGAATGGTGAACCACTCCCGGACCAGCGGGAGTTCCCGCACGGTCGCGGCGCCACAGGGCCATGTCCAGAGTGTCGAGAACGAGCTTGACCCCGTAGACGCTGAAGTTGTCCGTGGGGACGCGGCTGATGTGCATCTTCAGCTCGGCGTCGCGGACTGTCCGGGTGCTGGGGGTGCGGTTCTTGGCCGCGTAGTAGGTGCTCGTAGCTCACCGTTGTCCATGGGGCCAACCGGCCGGCCTGGTGTGTCACAGGACCGCGGGAAGTTGACTGTGACACGAACGTGGCGCCGTCCGCTGAGCTCCGTCGCTGATCGACGCTGTCACCGCAGGACACCGCAGGACACCGCATTGAGCGACGCAGGGCGGACGGCACGTCCGCGTGCCCGGGCGCCCACGGTGATCGAGACGAGAGCGAGCCACTTCGAACTGGTCCTCGCTCAGGCGGAACTACCTGGCCAGGCTTCAGCAGCAGGCAGATGGCGTGCTCCGTCACTGACCCCGGGACCAAGGATGTCGCGGACGCGGTTCGCTCCGCTTACCGTCTGCCGCGCGTACGACCGACGCTCGCCGTGACAGGCGAGTGCCGGAGGGTGTGCCCGCGCCGGAAACCGGGCGTCCTGGAATCAGGACGCCGTTTTTTCCTCTTTCCAGAGTCCGCGCTCTTCGAGCGTCTCGATGAGGTGGTCGGCGCTGTCGAGGATGTGCTGTTCCATCAGGGACCGGGCCATGCGTGAGCTGCGCCTGCGGAGGGCTTCGAGGATGAGGGGGTGTTCCTCGCGGGTGGCGGCGGCCCGGCCCTCGATGGAGAGGTAGAAGCGGTTGGGCAGTTGCTTGACGACCGAGCGGAGCAGCAGGGCGAGACGAGGGGAGTCGGCCGCGAGGTTGATCTGGCGGTGGAAGGCGTGGCCGTACTCGACCATGTCGTCCTCGTCGCCGGCCTCGATGGCCTCTTCCTGCTGCTTGGCGATGGTTTCGAGTCCGGCGAGCTGCTCGCTGGTGATCTTCTTGGCGGCCCGGGCGGCCAGTTCGCCGCCCAGCTGGGCCTGGACCCAGAACAGGTCGCGTACGTCCTGCTTCGAGAAGGAGGTCACGACGAAGCCGCGGCGGGGGACCAGCTCGATGAAGCCCTCGCTGCTCAGGGAGAGCAGGCCTTCCCGGACGGGCGTGTTGCTGACGCCGACCGCTTCGGCGATGGGTTCCATACGCAGGAACTCGCCAGGCTGGACCTTCCCGGAGATGATCAGCTCACGGACGTAGCTCGCCACCTCTTCGGACAGCTGCTGCCGCTTTGAGTTGCGGTCGCGCGTCATGAATGCCTCGTTCCCCATCGAGTCCCCAGCCGGTCTGGAATAGAAAGCATCATATAGCTTCCGCGTTCGCGGCGACCCTGAGCGGCGGAAACGGCTCCGTGCGCGAGAGCGACAAGGCGGGGTTGGCCCCGCGCATCCGACCCCACCCCCCGGG
>NZ_JBSGDB010000060.1:0-10391 GCF_053602155.1 Streptomyces sp. NPDC004561 | reverse complement strand
CACTCAAACATATGGGTGCGGCGCCGGGGGCCCCCGGGGCGGGCCGACCCGGCCCGGGGCCGCCGCGGCCCCCGGGGGGCGGGCCCCCCCCCGCCCCCCCCCCCCCCGCGGGGGGTGTGTGGTGTGGCCGGCTCAGACCGTGCTGCCGCGCAGCTCCGTCAGGGCTTCCGCGGTCAGGTGCCGGGGCGTGCTGTCGGGATCGACCAGGACGACGGTGCAACGGGAACTGCGGGTGAGTGCGGTCGTGAAGCTGCCGTCGGTGAACTGGACGACGGGGCCGCGCGGCGAGCGGCCGACGGCCACCGCGCGGGCGTTCACTTCGGCGGCGTGCTGGGCGAGGACGCGGCCGGCGGCGGCGTGGTCGCCGACACTGCTGAGGATCTGGCCGGTGGCGGCGATGCCGCGGGCGGCGAGCCGGTCGAGGTGGCCGGTGACGGCGGCAAGGGCTTGGTCACCGGTCTCGGTGTCGGCGATCTGCTCCTCGACCACGGCGGTCTGCTGGACGTGGACGACCTCCAGTGGGCTGCCGGTTTCGCGGGCGAGACGTGCCGCGGCGTCGACGATCGCGGCCGCCTGGTGGTGATCGCCGACAGCGACGACGACCGGAGCCGTGCCGCCGCTGGGCGCGTCGCCGACGGGCGTGAGGGTCGGGACGACCGGCTCTCCTGCGCCGGCGTGCTGTTCGGCCTGACGGAGCAGGCGGTGCCCGCTGGCGAGGACGGGGATGGCGAGGAGGAAGGTGCCGGCACCGAGGTAGAAGGGGACGCTCAGGCCACCGGCGTCGGCCAGCTTGCCGGCGACGTACGGGGCCAGGCCGCCGCCGATGAAGCGCAGGAAGCCGTAGGAGGAGGAGGCCACGGGACGCTCGACCGGGGCGACGAGCATGACGGCCTGGGTGGTGAGGGTGTTGTTGATGCCGATGAAGGCACCGCTGACGACGACCGCCACGATCACCACGGTCGGGTTGCTCACGCCGGCGGCGATGACGGCCATGACGATACTCAGGCCGAGCAGGTTGGCGTACAGGACGGGGGCGGTGCCGAAGCGGGCCTGCAGGCGCGGGGCGAAGAAGACACTGAAGGCGGCCACCAGCAGGCCCCAGCCGGTGAAGACGAGTCCGAGTTCGTGGGCGCTCAGCTTCATCGGGTACGGCGCGTAGCCGAGCATCGTGAAGAAGCCCCAGTTGTAGAGCAGGGCCATGATGCCCATGGTCAGCAGACCGCGATGACGCAGCGCCTTGAGCGGCGCGATCGGTGAGGTCCGGCGCTCCGGCTTGGGCAGGGAGGGTACGAAGGCGAGGGTCGCGACCAGGGCTATGGCCATCAGGACGGCGACGCCGAAGAACGGGCCACGCCAGCTGATCGCGCCCAACTCCCCGCCCAACAGCGGACCTACGGCGATACCGAGGCCGAGGGCCGCCTCGTACAGGATGATCGCGCCGCCGAAGCCGCCGCTGGCGGAGGCCACGATGACCGCCAGGGAGGTGGCGATGAACAGGGCGTTGCCCAGGCCCCATCCGGCGCGGAAGCCGACGATGCCGTTGACGGACCCGGAGGTTCCGGCCAGTGCGGCGAAGACGACGATGATGGCCAGGCCTATGACGAGGGTCCGCTTGGCGCCGAAGCGGCTGGAGAACCAGCCGACGATCAGCATCGCGACCGCGGTCACGATGAGATAGCTGCTGAACAGCAGCGACACCTGGCTCGGCGATGCGTGCAGGCTCTGGGCCAGGGCTGGCAGGATCGGGTCGACCAGACCGATGCCCATGAACGAGATCACGCAGGCGAACGCCACGGCCCAGACGGCCTTCGGCTGCCTGAACGGGCTGGCAGTCTTTCCGTGCGGTCCACTCATTACCGCTTCTCTCCAGTCATGTAGGGACGGGGGCAGAGATCCCGACAGGGCGCGTTCAGGGACGCACTTGGCGATCCCGAATCACGCGGGCAAGGGCAGGGAGCGCGACCTTCACCACGTGCCGCTCCGGTTCGGTCAGTTGCTCGACCAGCTCCCGCAGGGCTTCGGCACGCTCGGCACGCCGCTGCCGGAACAGATCCAGGCCCGTGTCGGTGGCCTCCACCAGCACGCCCCGGCCGTCGGTGCGGTCGGCTGTACGACGTACCAACCCCGCACGCTCCATGCGGGTGACGAGCTGCGTCATGTTCGGCTGGGAGACGTTCTCGGCCCGGGCCAGTTCGGTCAGTCGCTGGGGCCCCTCGCGGCCCAGCCGGCCGAGCGCGGACGAGGCCGCGCTGCCCAGACCGCCGGCCGTGGCGCTGTGCCGTACGTACCGGACCATCTGCTCCACCGCGGTCATCAGGTCCTCGGTGCACGCATCCGAGGGGGCAGGGGCCGCATCCCGATTCTGCATAATCGGATTATGCATCTATGTGTACTGTGAAGCAATCGAACGCGTCACCCTGGCGGGGAGGCTGCCGAGCGACGGCTCGACCGCTGGGCGACACCGCATCCGCAGAGTGATGGGTTCATCGCCGAACAGGCGCATTGTGGATAAATATCCGTGGACCAAGGAGACGCGCATGACCCATCCCTTCGATCCCTACAGCGTGCTGCCGCCGGTGCCGCAGTTCACGCTGCGCAGCACCGACATCGCCGACGGGCAGACCCTGGACATCGCCCAGTGCAGCGGCCTGTTCGGCGGCCCCGGGCAGGACCGGTCCCCGCAGCTGGCGTGGGAGGGCTACCCGGACGGCACGCGGAGCTTCGCGGTGACCTGCTACGACGCGGACGCGCCGACGGTGAGCGGGTTCTGGCACTGGGCGGTGTACGACATTCCCGCATCCGTGCACGAGCTGCCCGCCGATGCGGGCGCCGTCGGCGGAAAGAACCTTCCCGTCGGCGCCAAGATGCTGGCCAACGACGCGGGTCAGGCCGGCTACCTCGGCGCCGCACCCCCGCCCGGGCACGGCGCTCACCGCTACATCTTCGTCGTGCACGCGCTGGACGTTCCCACGCTCGACATCACGCCGGACGCCACCCCCGCCTGGCTCGGTTTCCAGCTCCTGGGCCACGCCCTGGCGCGGGCCACGCTCACGCCGGTCTACGCGACGCCGGCCTGAGCAGAGCGAGAGCCCGGGGCGGGTCGTCCCTGTCCCGGGCTCTCGGTCCCCTCTCGTGCCTCATGGCTCAGGGTGCCGGCTCCTGGTCGTTCCACAGGCCGCGTTCTTCCAGGACTTCGATCAGGCGGTCGGCGCCCGCGAGGATGTGCTGCTCCATGAGCGACCTCGCCTTGTGCGCCTGGTGTTTCCGCAGGGCGTCCAGCAGCAGGGGGTGCTCCGTCCGGGTGGCGGCGACCTGCCCCTCGATCGTGGCGTAGAAGCGGTTGGGCAGGTGCTTGACGACGGAACCCAGCAGAAGGGCGAGGCGGTGGGATCCCGCCGCCAGGTTGATCTCGCGGTGGAACGCGTGGCCGAGGCCGGCGACGCGTTCCATGTCGTCGGCCGCGACGGCCGCTTGATAGCGGTCCAGGATCACTTCGATCCGTGCGATCTGCCGCGCGGTGATCTGCCGCGCGGCGCGAGCGGCCAGCTCGCCGGACAGTCGTGCCTGGGCCCAGAACAGATCGCGTACATCCTGCCGGGTGAACGGTGCGACCACGAATCCGCGGCGCGGGACGAGTTGGACGAAGCCCTCGCTCCGCAGGGCGAGCAGTCCTTCGCGCACCGGTGTGCTGCTGACGCCGACCGCCTCGGCGACGCGCTCGGTGCGCAGGAAGTCACCCGGTCGTACCTCTCCCGAGATGATCAGCTCGCGCACGTAGCTCGCCACCTCCTCGGGAAGCGGCCGCCGTCGGCTCGCACGGTCATGGATCACGACCACGTCGTCGGTTCCCATCGGTCCGTCGCCTCCTCCTCGATCCCGGGATCGCTCTTGCTTGCGCATAATATATTTTGTATGTTCGCTCCGCATCACTGAGAGTCCACCGAAAGTGAAAGGGCGATCCCTCATGGCAGGTCTTTACTTCGAGGAGTTCGAGCCCGGTGCCGTCATCGAGCACGCGAACCGGCGGACGGTCACTGAGACCGACAACGTACTCTTCAGCACCCTCACGCTGAACCTGGCCCCGCTGCACCTGGACGCGGAGTACAGCAAGAACAGCATCCACGGTCAGCGACTGGTCAACAGCCTGTTCATCCTGGGACTGGTCTCGGGCATCACGGTTCCGGAGACGACCCAGGGCACCACGCTGGGCAACCTCGGCTTCCAGGAGATCAAGTTCCCCAAGCCGGTCTTCCACGGCGACACGATCCACGTCCGCACCGAGATCGTCGACAAGCGTGAGTCCAAGAGCCGTGACGACTCCGGGATCGTCACCTTCCGTCACCTCGGCATCAACCAGCGCGACGAGATCGTCTGCGACGCCCGCCGGGTCGGCCTGATGCTCAAGCGATCCGCCGCCGAGAAGGCGGACACGGCCGCCTCCTGAGGACGCGGCTCGCAGATAGGAGTCGGTATGCGAAACACCAGCTTGTTCGCCAGGCCCGACCACCCGGTGTGGGTGCCAGGCGAGGCCGAGCGCGAGCGCAGCCGCCTGCTCACGGCCATGCGCCGATGGGGATACGACAGTGTCGAGGAACTACACCGGGCATCCGTCGAGCACCCGGAACGGTTCTGGCGCGACGTCGTGGACGACCTCGACATCACCTTCTCGCGGCCGTTCGAGCGTGTCCTGGACGACAGTGAAGGCAAGCCGTTCCCCCGCTGGTTCGAGGGCGGACGCCTGAACGCGGCGACGCTGTGCTCCCACCGTCATGCGGTCGGCCCGCTCGCCGACAAGACGGCCGTCGTCTACGAAGGCGACGGAGGCCAGCGGCGCTCGCTGACCTACGCCCAACTGGATACGGAGGTAAGGCGGTTCGCCGCCAACCTCACCGGGCTCGGCGTCAAGCGGGGAGACCGCGTCGTCCTGTTCCTTCCGGTCGTCCCCGAGGCCACCGTCGCCTTCCTGGCCTGCGCGATGATCGGCGCCATCTCGGTTCCGGCCTTCACCGGCTACGGCGCCGAGGCACTGGCCACCCGGCTGCGCGACTCGGAGGCGGTCCTCCTGGTCACCGCCGACGGAACCACCCGCCGCGGCAAGCGGGTTCCGCTCAAGCGGACCGCCGACGAAGCCCTCGCGTCCGCGCCCTCGGTCCGCCACGTCGTCGTGGTCCGCCATCTCGCCGACGGCGTCGACATGGTCGACGGGCTCGACGTCTACTGGGACGAACTCGACCCGCACCCGGCCCCCGTCGACACGGTCGACGCCGACCCCAACGAGCCGCTGACCATCGTCTACACCTCGGGAACCACCGGGGCCCCCAAGGGGATCGTGCATTCCCACGGAGGCCTGGCGGTGAAGGCGGCCGCGGACTTCGGCTACGGCTTCGACGTGCACAGCGAGGACGTCATCGCCTGGATCAGCGACATGGGCTGGCTGGTCGGCCCGCTGCTCATCATGGGCGGCCTGCAGCTGGGCGCCACCGTCGTGTTCACCGAGGGCGTGCCCAACCGCCCCACGCCGAAGCGACTTTGGGAGATCGTCGAACGCAACGGCGTCACCCTGCAAGGAGTCGCCCCGACCGCGATCCGCGCCGTGATGGCCGGCAGCGACGGGGAGTTCGGTGACCTCGGCAGCCTGCGCGCGTTCGTGTCCACCGGCGAGGCCTGGGACGAACCGACCTGGCGGTGGCTGTTCGAGACCGTCGGCGAGTCCCGGCGCCCGATCATCAACTACAGCGGTGGCACCGAGGTCGGCGGCGGCCTCCTGAACAGCTATCCCTTCCTGCCCATGGAGCCCGCTTCCTTCAACGGGCCGCTGCTCGGCATCGACGTCGCGGTCCTCGACCAGGACGGCCGGCCGGCCGTGGCCGAGGTCGGCGAGCTGACGGTGCTCAACACGTTTCCCGGCATGACGCACGCCTTCTGGCAGGACCGCAAGCGCTACCTGGAGACGTACTGGAGCCAGTGGTACGGCGTCTGGCTGCACGGCGACCTCGCGAGCGTCGACCACCACGGCACCTGGCGCATCCACGGCCGCTCCGACGACACCATCAAGGTGTCCGGCCGCCGGGTCGGCCCCGCCGAGATCGAGGCGTCCCTCCTCAAGGACCGCCGGATCGTCGAGGCAGCCGTCATCGGCGTCCCCGACGAACAGCGCGGGCAGCGTGTGGTGGCCTTCGCCGTGCTGGGCGACGCCGACATCGACCCCGACGCCCTGACCGCCACCGCGGTGCACAACGTCGGCCGCTCCTTCGCACCGACGCTGCACATCGTGGCGACACTGCCGAAGACCAAGAACGGCAAGATCATGCGCCGTGCCATCCGCGCCCGCTACCTCGGCGCGCCGACGGGCGACCTGTCCTCGCTCGACCCCATGACCCCCCTGGAGGACATTCCCGTCCTCGAAGAAGGAGCACACTGATGGCCACGACCGAGCTCAGTGATCTGGAGCTGATCCGCAAGACCGTCCGCGAGCTGGCACGCAAGTTCGACTACGGGTACTGGCGGGAGAAGGACAAGAAGGGCGAGTACCCCTGGGAGTTCGTCAAGGCCTTCGCCGACGGCGGCTGGCTCGGCGCGATGATCCCCGAGGAGTACGGCGGCCTCGGCCTCGGCCTGGCCGAGTCCGCCGTCATGATGACGGAGATCGCCCAGTCCGGCGCCGGCATGAGCGGCGGTTCGGCGATCCACTTCTACGTCTTCCCGCCGGCCCCGATCCTGCGGTACGGCTCGGAGGCAATGAAGCGCGAGTTCCTGCCCAAGCTCGCCAAGGGCGAGCTCCTGATGGCGTTCGCCATCACCGAGCCCGACGCGGGTGTGGACACCTCCCGCATCCGCACGCGCGCCGAGAAGATCGACGGCGGCTGGCGGATCAACGGCCAGAAGATCTTCATCACCAACGCGCAGAACGCCCACAAGATCCTGATCGTGGCCCGCACCTCGCCGCGTGACGAGAACAGGCCGCTGGACGGCATGACCCTGTTCTTCACCGACCTCGACCGCTCGAAGATCACCGTGCGCGAGATCGAGAAGCTCGGCCGCGCGGCCATCGATACCAACGAGCTGTTCATCGACAACCTCGAGGTCGGCGACGACGAGGTCATCGGCGAGGTCGGCCAGGGCTTCCGCTACCTGATCGACGGGCTCAACCCCGAGCGCATCGTCGTCGGCATGGAGGGCATCGGCCTCGGCCGCGCCGCGCTCGAACTCGCGAGCAAGTACGCCAACGAGCGCGTCGTCTTCAACCGCCCCATCGGCAAGAACCAGGCCGTCGCGCACCCGCTGGCCGACTCCTGGATCCGCCTCGAGGCGGCCGAGCTCGTCGCCATGAACGCCGCCAGGCTCTTCGACAACCAGCAGAACTGCGGCAAGGAGGCCGCCGCCGCGAAGTACCTCGGCGCCGAGGCGGGCTTCGAGGCGTGCGACCGAGCGATGCAGACGCACGGCGGCTACGCGTACGCCAAGGAGTACCACGTCGAGCGGCTGTGGCGAGAGGCGCGACTGCTCCCGAACGCTCCCTTCTCCCAGGAGATGGTGCGCAACTACATCGCCACCAAGGCGCTCGGGCTGCCCCGCTCGTACTGAGTCGTACCGACGAGCGGCCGGGCCGCCCACACCGCGGCCCGGCAGGTACGAAGGTCACCGGAGGAAAAGTGAGGACAACATGGGTGACGCGGTGAGCGGACCCCTGGCCGGAGTGCGCGTCGTCGTCCTGGCGGGCATGGGCCCCGTTCCCTTCACGGGGATGCTCCTGGCCGACATGGGCGCGCACGTCGTACGGGTGACCCGGCCGGCCAACCGGTCCGCACGTGCGCTGAGCCAGACCGACGGTCTGGGCCCGCAGCACGACCTGGCCAACCGAGGCGTGGACGCCGTGGCCGTCGACCTCAAGGACCCCGAGGGCGTCGAGACGGTGCTCCGCCTCGTCGAGGCCGCGGACGTCTTCATGGAGGGCTACCGCCCGGGCGTGGCCGAGCGCCTCGGCCTCGGACCGGACGTCGTCACGGCCCGTAACGCGGCTGTCGTCTACGCCCGCCTCACCGGCTACGGCCAGAGCGGACCGCTGGCGAAGGTGGCCGGTCACGACATCAACTACGTCGCCCAGTCGGGCGCGCTGCACGCCATGGCCCGGCAGGGCGAGGCCCCCCGGCCGCCCATCAACCTGCTCGGCGACTACGCGGGCGGCGGGATGATGGCCGCCTACGGGATCGTCTGCGCGCTCCTCGAAGCGCGGACGTCGGGGCGCGGGCAGGTCCTGGACGCCGCGATGCTCGACGGTGTGGCCGTGCTGACCGCCAAGCTGCAGGGCCTGCGGGCAGCAGGTCTCTACGATGACGAACCCGGAACCAACTTCCTCGACTCCGGCGCGCCGTTCTACGACACCTACCGGTGCGCGGACGGACGCTACCTCGCGGTGGGAGCGCTGGAGCCGGACTTCTACCGTGAGTTCACCTCGCGCCTCGGCGTGGACGTCGCCGACTGGCCGGACCAGAACGACCGGTCCGGCTGGCCGAAACTGCGCGAACTCATCGCGTCGGCGGTCGAGTCGAGGACACAGGCGGAGTGGGCGGACGTCTACGCGGGCACGGATGCCTGCGTCACGCCGGTCCTCTCGTTCGACGAAGCGGCCGATGACGCCCACAACACCCAGCGCCAGGTCTTCCAGCGCGTGGACGGCGTGCTCCACCCGTCGCCCGCACCGCGCCTGAGCCGTACGCCCGGGCGGGGCCCCGCGACGCCGAGCGCCGCGCCCGTCGAGGCGCGCGACCTGATCGAGTCCTGGAACGCTGGGTCCGCCTGACCCTCCGGTGACCGAAGGGGTGGTGCACGGGAACTCCCGTGCACCACCCCTTCAGTGATGTCCGACGGCCGCCGTTACCTGCTACGCCCCGGACTCCTCTGGGACGAGCGTGATGTCGCGGTGCAGGTCGGCGCCGGGTCGGTAGACCAGCAGGGATTCCGCGCGTGGTGGATGCGCCGGGCTGGACATGACCAGCGTGTACGCGCCCGGTGCCAGCCTTGTGACGGTGTAGCGGCCGCCGACCGTCCGCACCTGCGCCCGACGCTTGCCTCGGCTGTCCACCACCGTGATCCACGCCTCGCACCCGCCGTGCTCCGGGCAGCGGACCGAGCCCTGCAGGGTCACCGTCCCGTCGACGTTCTGGTCGGCGGCACGCAGGGCGCCGGCCGACGTGCCCGCGAGGACTGTGCCATGGAGCGGCCGGGTGCCTACCGCTACGGCGGGCGCAGCGGTCGACGTGGTGACCGTCAGGCCACGGTCCTGGGCGATGCTTGCCAACACCTCGTCCAGCGCGGCGAGTTCACACAGCGCCTTGTGCAGGCGGTCGGCGCTAGGTCCCACGGCCGGGTGCAGGACGGCCTTCAGTTCGGAGATCGCGGGGCTGATACGGACCCAGGTCCCGCCGTTCTCGCCGGTGGTGATCTGCCGGTCGAGCGCGCGAACGGAGGTGGTGAGGACCTCCGTGATGTGCTCGACTTCGGTGCGCAGCGGCGGGGCCAGCTCGATGTCGATGTCCGCCGCCGCGGCCAGGGACCCTGCGTGCCGGGTGGCAGTGCCGAGCAGCCCGAGCAGGTTGTCGGCGCCACGGCCCCGCGTTCCGCGCGGCATCCTGACCAGCGGTTGATGCACGCTCTTCATCTGGTACAGAGCGGCCTCCACGGCACGCGCCGCACCACGCAGCCGCACCGGCGCCTCGGGGTCCTTCCACCGCTCGGCGAGCCGGCCGATCAGCTCCTCCAGCGCGGACAGGTAGCCGTGCGCGGCCTCGCGGGAGATCTTCCGGGTCGACACCGGGAAGATCAGTACGGCGCAGAGGGTGGCCACCAGCATGCCCAGCGCGTTGTCGATCAGCCGGTCCGTCAGCAGCCGGTCCATCGTGTCGTACGGCGTGACGAACCCGTACAGCTGCACCAGCGCGACCACCAGCCCGGTGACCATGTAGGTGTAACGGCGCTGTACGCACGCGGCACCGAGGGACAGCCCGGCCACGATGACCAGCAGTGTCCAGTGGATGTGGCCGGGGCCGATGAGGCGCAGCAGGGCGATGCCGATCACCGCGCCGGCGAGCGTGCCCACCACACGGTGTGCCAGCTTGCGAAGCCGCTCATGCGTCGTGTTGGTCCCGAGCATGGCGACCATCGCGCCGATGATTCCCCAGTAGTAACGCTCCGGGTTGACGGCAACCGCGATCGGCAGGGTGATCGCGCCCGCGGCAGCGGCCTGAAGCGGAGCGCGCAACGCGGGGACGGCCCGCCGCAGACCCCGGCCGCTCTGCGCGGCAACCACACGACGGACCTGGTCTTCCGCTGCACCGGTCTCCTCGACCGTTTCCCCGCGTATGCCAGCGCGCAGGACGCCTGGGAGGGACGAA
>NZ_JBSGDB010000059.1:0-28432 GCF_053602155.1 Streptomyces sp. NPDC004561 | reverse complement strand
TGCGCGCCTTGTACGGGGCGGGCCGTCAGGCCGACGCCCTCGCGGTGTTCAGCCGGGTGCGGGACCTGCTGATCGAGGAGCAGGGTATCGAGCCCGGTCCCGAACTGGCCGAGGTGCACCGGCGGATCCTGGCCGGCGATCCCGCGCTGGCCGGACCCGACCGGGATCTGCCGAAGCCGGCGCGGCCTCGGCCGCAGCGGGAGGGTGCCGAGGGCGGGGGCGCGCCCGGGCGGGACGGCGGCGGCGACGGCGAGGCCGGTCGGGGGACGGCGGCGGCGACGGCGGCCGTGTCCTTCGCGTGGCAGCCGGTGCCCGCCCAGCTCCCCTACGATGCGCCGGACTTCGTCGGCCGGGCCGAAGAGGTCGACGCCTGGCTCGCGCTGCTCACCGAGCCGGTGCGCCGGGCGCCGGTCGTGCTGGCCGCCGCCGGGATGGGGGGTGTCGGCAAGACCTGTCTCACCCTGCACATCGCCCACCGGGCCCGGGCCCACTACCCCGACGGGCAGCTCCACACCGATCTGCGGGGCAGCGGGGCCGACCCGGCGAAACCGGGCTTCGTCCTGGCCGGGTTCCTGGCCGCGCTGGGCGTGCCCGAGGACGAGGTGCCCGACGGCGTCGAGGACCGCTGCCGGCTGTTCCGGTCGCTGGTGGACGGGCGGCGGCTGTTGATCGTCCTGGACAACGCGCGGGACGCCGCCCAGGTTCGCGAGCTGATCCCGGGGTCGTCGAGCTGCGCCGTCATCGTCACCAGCAGGTCGCCCATGTTCGACCTTCCGTTGACGGCCCAGCTCCTGCTGGAGCCGTTCCGCTCCGGGGAGGCGCTGGACCTGCTCGGCTCGATCATCGGCCCGGAGCGGCTGGCGGTGCAGCGGGAGGACGCGCTGAAGCTGGTCGAGGCCTGCGGCCATCTGCCGCTCGCGGTGCGTATCGTGGCCACCCGGCTGGCTGCGCGGCCTGCCTGGACGGCGGCGACGCTGACCGCGCGGCTGGCGGACGAGCAGCGGCGCATCGCCGAGCTGCGGATCGGGGCGCTGGCCATCGACGGCGTCTTCGAACTGGGCTACGAGCAGCTCACCGTCGCGCAGGCGCGGGCCTTCCGGCTGGTCGCCCTGGCCGGTGCGGCGGACATCGGGGTGCCGGCGGCGGCTGCCGCGATGGGTGTCGACGAGGCCACCGCGGAGGTGCTGCTGGAGTCGCTGACCGACGCGGCGATGCTGAAGTCCGCCAAGCCCGGCCGTTACGGGTACCACGATCTGGTGCGGGTCTTTGCCCGGCAGCGTGCGGAGTCGCACGACCCTGGGGAGGCGGCGGCGGCTCTCGGCAGGCTGCTGGACTTCCTGCTGGCGACGGCCGCCAGCGCGTTCCCGCACGCGATTCCCGGGGACGCGGTGGCGGACGCGTTCGGCCCTGTGAGATCGGCCGGGCTGGAGTTCCGTGACGTGCACGCCGCGCGTGCCTGGGTGGCGGCCGAGATCGACGGCCTGGTCGCGGCGGCGTTGAGCGCCGTCACGCTGAGGCTGCCGGACGCGACGCAGGACCGGCTCGGCAGTGCGGTCGACCTGCTGCTCGCGGTCAGCCCGTTCACCCACGCCGTGTGGTACGAGCGGATGACCCCGGTGGCGCTGGCGCTGGCCGAGACCGCGGAACTGACCGGCTGTCAGCGGATCGTGGGGCGGGCGCGGATGCTCTGCGGGGGCATCGCGTTGCGCGCGGACCGGATCGAGGACGCGGGGCGGGACGCGGGGCTGGCCGTCGAGGCGGCCCGTGCCGCGGGAGACGTGTACACGCTGCGTCAGGCCCTCAATGATCTGGGTCTCGTGGCGCAGTTCCTGCGCCGCTTCGAGGAGGCGGCGGCCTGCTACGACGAGGCGATCGCCCTGGCGCACGCCCTGGGCCACCACTCCGGTGCGGCGGTGACGACCGTCAACGCGGCGCTGGCCCGGGTGCGCAGCGGGCGGCCCGAGGAGGCCATCCCCTCGTGCGAGTCCGCGTTGTCGCTGATGCGGGAGCTGGGTGACAGCGTCGGCGCGGCCTATGCGCTGTATGTGCTCGCTCTGGCGTTGCACGAACTGGGCCGCTACGAGGAGGCGGTGGCCCGCTACGGCGAGGCCCTGACGGTGTGCCGGGCGGCCGGGCTGCGGGAGCGGGAGGCGCAGGTGCTCTACCGGTTGGCGGAGACCCTGCGCAGCACCGGGCGGCAGCGGGAGGCCGTGGAGCATGCGGCCGCGGCGGTCGCCCGCTGTGAGGAGGCGTGTTCCGAACGGGACCGGGCGCAGGCCCTGGTCGTCCTGGGGCGGGCGCTGGCCGATCTGGGAGAGGCGGAGCGGGCCAGGGAGCGTCTGGAGTCGGCCCGCGGTGTCTTCACCCGCCTGGGGTTGCCCGACGCGGCCGACGTGTCGAAGCTGCTGGTCGGGCTGGCGGGGCGCAACGGCGGGGAGCAGGGGGGCGGGAGCGGGGCGGCGTACGGGAACGGCCGCCCGGGGCGGGAGGTGTCCGCGCCGCCGGACGGCCGTGTGTCAGCCGTGGATCACATCTTCGCGTTCGGCGGGTCGTAGCTCGATCCGGTGTTGTTGACGTCGGTGCGCCAGTCGACGCTGTGCTCGCCCCCCGGCGTGCGGGTGTGCGCCGGGCCGGCGAGGGTGGAGCCGACGGTGCCCAGGGCGGTCGCGGCGAGCAGCGTCAGGCCGAGTGCCGTACAGGCGCGGGGCAGCTGAGACATGGGAGGTCCTCCTTGGCGGTCACCACCGGTGGTCTGCCGGTGGTCGATTGGGGGGGTGCGCTGCTGCGGGCGGGTCGTGTCAGCAGCAGAGGGGGATGTCGTTGGTGGGCGAGGGGCTGTGGATCGCGGTCAGTGCGTCGCGGAACTCCGGTGCCGGCGCCGTGGTGAGTGAGGCGGGGAGCGCCGCCAGCAGCAGGGCCAGGACCGCCGTCCGGACGGCTCGGTGGTGCAACGGGCCGGTGACGGCCCCTCCGGGCGTGCGGGCACCCGTGGGGCGGGTGGAGGCGTTCGGCATGCGGAGCATCTGCTTTCGTCGGGGGAGGAACCGGTGAACGGTGCCGGGGAGGGGGCGGCCGCCCCTTTCCCATGCGGTCTCCTGCGACGTTAGGCGCCGGCGATCAACAGGGATTCAGCAACCGATCTACGACCAGGTCGCGCGCCGGTGAGCGGCGGGTTTTGCGGCGGCTGCCGGTGCGCCGGGCGCCTCTGTGACGGCTGCTCGGCCCGTGGCCGGGAGCAGGCTGCTGCGCTGGCCGAGGCAGCGCAGGCTCTGCCGGTAGGCGCCCAGGGCACGGTCGGTGTGTCCGGCGCGCTCCAGCAGGTCCCCGAGGTCGTTCCAGGCGGAGGCCGCCTGCCGGTCCGCCTCGGAGGCCTCCAGCAGCAGCGCGGCCCGCTCGCAGCCGGCCTCGGCCGCTGCCGCGTCCCCGAGCTGCAGTTGGGCGCCGGCCAGCACCAGGAGGGTGCGGGCGGTCTCCAGCCGGTGTCCGCCGCCCAGCAGTTCCAGTGCCCGCCGGGCGTGCCACTCGGCCTGGACGGCGTCGGACTCCAGCAGGCACGCGCGGGCCAGCGCGGTCTCGCAGTACGCCATGTCGACGGTGCTGCCGTGGTCCGCCAGGCTCTCGGCGCTGCGGGTCAGCTGCGCCTTGGCCTCTGCGAGGTCGCCGTCCTGTGTCTGCATCAGCACCGACGCGTAGGCGTTGCGCAGCCGGGACAGCGCCCGGGCGTCGTCGCCCTCGGAGTAGATGGCCAGGGCGCGTTCCAGCAGCAGCAGGGCGTCGGCGGAGGCACCGTTACGGTGCGCGACCACTCCGGCGTTCCAGTACGCGGCGCCCAGGGCCTTGCGGTCGCTGATCCCCTCCGCCTCCTCGATGGCGGTGCGGGCCAGAGCGGCCGCGCGGTGCAGATCGCCGCGTTCGCAGTGCAGGCCGACGAGTGTGGCCAGCAGTTCGACGCCCAGCACGGTCGGGGTGAGCTGGAGCCCGCGGGCCTCCTCCAGGGTGGCGGTGGCCAGGTCGATCGCGTGGGCCAGATCGCCCATCTCCCGGTAGCAGCGGCACAGTGCCACCGCCACCGCGAGCCGCGGGATCAGGGACTGCCCGTAGCCGGCGTGGTCCAGCAGCGCCTGGTAGCGGTCGGCGGCCTCCTCCAGTCGGCCGTCGTACTCCAAGGCCTGGGCCACGCCGTATTCGGCGGACAGCCGGACGGCGTCCTTCCCGGCTTCGGCGGCCTCGTCGCGGACCGCCGCGTAGGTGTTCAGGGCCGTCTTCGGGTCGCCGTTGCGCAGGCTGATCTCCGCGTAGCGCAGATCGGTCTGGAGGGTGTCGTGCCGTTCGGTCGTGAGCAGTTCCAGCAGGTGTCCCGGGGCGCAGCCGAGCCGGGCGGCGATCTGTTCCAGGACTTCCGGGGAGGGGGTCCGCTTGCCCGCCTCCAGCAGCGAGATGTAGCTCGGGGAGAGGGTCGCGCCGGCCAAGTCCATCTGCGACAGGCCTGCCTCGCGGCGCAGCTGGCGGATCCGTGAACCCAGGGCCTGCGATTCCGCCATGATGGCTTCCCCTTATTGTGACTGACAGCAGGACATAATGAGTGAATATACTCGGTCAATGCCTGGTGTTGCCAGGCCTGCATGTCGGCCGACAAGCGGGGTCGAGATTGCGCCGCCGCGGGGTCGTCTCCTACGGTTCAGCCGGCGGGGAGCAGCCCCCCGAGTCCGTGGGCACGCTCCACGACGAAGCCCTCCGCGCGGTCGGTTCCGCTCAGGCTTCCGTGGAAGCGGTCCGCGGCCTCCACTGCCGCCAGGTCGAGGGGGCGGAAGCCCGGCCGGGCGGCACCGAAGGGTTTGAGGGCGCTCCGTTTGGCCGCGGCGTGGGCGGTGATGTCGACGAACGCCTGGGGGGCGAAGCGGGAGAAGGCGGGGGTGCGCATCTCGCCCGGCCGCATGCCGTAGAGGTCGACGCGGCAGGTGCGGGTGGCGGCGGCGACCGCCCGGGCGGTGAGGCGGTGGTCGGCGTGGCCGTCGCCGCTCCAGTGGGTGAGCACCGCCCGGGGGGCGACTTCGGCGATCAGCCGGTCCACCGCGGCCACCAGGGCGATCTCGCCGAGGTCGGCGACCTGTCGGTTCTCGCCGCCGGTCGGCCAGCGCAGTTCGTAGCCGAGGGTCGCGGCCGCCTGCTCGGTGTGGCGGGTGCGCTGCTCGGCTCCGGCGCCGGACTCCGGCAGGGAGAGGACGGCGGTGACCACCCGGACGCCGTGCGCGCCGAGGTGGGCGATGGTGCCGCCGGCGGCGATCTCCGCGTCGTCGGGGTGGGCGACCACCACCAGTACGGAGGCGCCGGGTGCGGCGCCGTATGCGGTCACACCTGCCATCCGTAGAAGGCCACGGTCTTGTCGATCTGCTCGGCGGGCAGCCTGGCGTACCACTCCAGGGTCTCGGCCAGGGAGGTGGTGTAGTCGCTCAGCCGCAGGTCGCCGAGGACGTCGCGCAGCTCGGTCATGTCGGCGGTGAGGACGGTGCGGGGCACCTCGCCGGGGCGCATCGGCAGGTGCTGGATGCCGGCGGCGTTGCCGAAGTGCTCGTTGACCGCGGTGGCCACCTCGTTGACGCTGACGCTGATGCCGCTGCCGCAGTCCGGGATCACGTCGGTGCGCTCGGTGCGGGTGAAGCGGATGGTCATGTCGGCGAGGTCGTGGGAGAAGACCATGTCCACGATCTGCTCGCCGTCGCCGTACACCTGGATGGGCAGGCCCCGCATGGCCTGGGCGGCGAAGGCGGGGACGATCTTGCGGATGGGGAGCAGCGACTGGCCGGGGCCGTAGGCGTTGTAGTAGCGCAGGGAGCAGATGCGGCTGGGGCCGGAGTCGTTGGCCATCTGGGCGAAGGACTCCGCCGCCGCCTTGGTGATGGTGTAGGCGTTCAGCCAGACGTTGGGCTTGCCGGGGTAGAAGACCCGGGGCACTCCGCAGGTGCCGGCCGCTTCGAAGACCTTGACCGTGCCGCCTATGTTGACGTCGATGGCCTCCTGCGGGGTCTCCTGGAGTTCGGAGGTGCCGAGCACGCCGGCCAGGTGGTAGACCTCCTCGGCGTCCTGGAAGGTCTTCATCAGCAGTTCGGAGTCGCGCACGTCGCCCTGCACGAAGCGGGCGTCGGGACTGAGGGCCTTGGTGCCGATGGGCACCAGGTCCAGGACCGTGACGTCGTGGCCCTCCTCGATCAGGCGGCAGGCGATGGTGCTGCCGAGGAATCCGCTTCCGCCTGTGACGACGGCTTTCATGGGGGTCTCCTTGGGTGGGTGTGCGAACGGACGGACGGGGGCGGGCGGACGGGGGGTGGCGCCGCCCGGGGGCTCAGGGCCGGGGGGCGGCTCAGGGCCGCGCGGCGGGGGTGCCCCATTCCGCGTAGGGGACGGCGGTGCCGCGCAGCGCGGCGCCGTAGCCGCCGAGGTTGTCCACCAGCGCCGGGGGGTCCTGGAGGGCAAAGAGGTGGGCGGGCAGGTCGGCGTAGAGGTCGTGCGGGGTGGCGGCGACCAGGGTGGCAAGGCCGCTCAGGTCGTCCGGCCAGCGCAGCGGGCGGGCGCCGGTGAGGGCGGTGATCTCCTCGGGGGTGAAGTAGGGGTCGTGCAGCAGGACGTCGGCGCCGCGGGCGAGCAGGTGCTCGGCGACTCGCGCGGCGGGCGAGCCCTCGACGATCCTGGCGTTGGGCGCGTAGCTGAGGCCGAGGATGCCGATGGGGCCGTCGGCGATCCGGAGGATCGATTCCGCGACGCGGGCCGGGTGGTCGCCGTCCCAGTCCATCGCGGCGGCGACCAGGGGCAGCGGAGCGTCCTCGCCCGGGCCGGCAGTCCCGTCGACGGCGAACCGGGGGCTGAGCGGGATGCAGTAGCCGCCGATGCCGATGGAGGGGTGGAAGGTGGGGACGTTCCACTTGGTGCCGGCCAGCCGCAGCACTTCGGGCACGTCCAGGCCGGGGTAGGCCTCGGCGAGCTGGTTGGTGAGGACCAGGTCCAGGTAGCGGTAGAGGTTCTCCACGGGCTTGGTGAGCCCGGCGTGCCGCCAGTCCGGAGCGGGGTGGACGACCTCGCTGATCGCCCCGTACAGCTCCCGGGCCAGCGGCAGGGATTCCGGTCGGGCGGTGCCCACCACCCGGGGCAGGGTGCGCAGGTTCATGTCGGGCGAGAGCATCCAGTCCCGGCGGGGCGCTGCCACCAGGTGCAGTGACGCGTCGTCGGCGGGGGCCGCGCCGAGCGCGGCGGGCACCAGGTCGTCGAGCCAGCGCAGGCTGACGGTGCTCTCCAGGGCGACGAGGGTCTCGCCGCCGGCGCGGGCCCGGCCGACGGCGGTCAGCACCGTGGTCAGCGGCCCGGTCACCGGCCGGCCGGCGCGGTCGGTGTTGACACAGACCAGGTGCACCCGGGCGGCGACGGCCGCGGTGTCCTCGGGAGACGCGGCGCGCAGCCGTCCGCCGGAGCGGGCGTCGGCGAGGGGGATGACGTCCTCGAAGCCCGGCAGCGGGACCACTCCGGCGTTGATCTCGCGCACCCGGTGCTCGTCGGTGTCGAGCACCGTGCAGGGGAATCCCGCCCCGGCCAGCGCGCACGCGGCGGACAGACCGATGAAGCCCGCCCCCCACACCGTGACGGGCTCCGTCCGGTCCTGCAGCGCCGCGATAAGCGGACGGGGGGACGTCGAGGGCTGCATCGGCCTACTCCCTTGGATCGAATCTAATTGACTGAATGATATTGACAGCTTTACGAGTCAGTCAATATCACAGTCACAAACATTGTCATTGGTGTTCGAATGCGGTCTGCAGTTCGGGCAGGTCGAGGTTTCTCGTGACCCCGGTGGTGGCCGCGTTCTGCAGGGTGAGCCGCCCCGTTTCGGCCTCCTTCTCCCCCACCAGCGCGAACCAGTGGGTGGGCCGGGCCGGGACCTGGCGGAGCTGGCGGCCCAGCCTGCGGGGCCGCCAGTGCTCCAGCACGTCGTACCCGGCACCGCGCAGGTGCCGGGCGGCGTCCATGAAGGTGCGCAGGTCGGCGGAGGGCATGCGCATCAGGTGCACGCACTCCGCCTCGGGCACCGGTCCCAGCTCGGCCAGCAGGTTGACCGAGGCGCTGGTGCTCCAGCAGCTGCTCAGCCCGATGTCCAGGGTGCGCACCATGTGGTGGTAGCCGCCGCCGTCGCCCAGCGTGCGGCCGTCGCCGGCGCGGGCCAGGAAGCACAACCCCGCCTGGTACTCCGGCGCGTGCTCCCAGTCCAGGCCGAACTCCACTCGGACCCCCAGCTCGTGGGCGATCGTCAGGACGGTCCGCAGGTGAGCCGTCCGCTCCACGGCCACGGGCTCCGCCGCCGCCACGCGCTGGGGGGCCTCGTCCGGCGGCAGCCCTCGGCAGAGTGCGGAGAGGCGGTCCACGCGCCGCAGGAACCGTTCGTGGGACGGCGGGTCCGCCTGCGCCTCCCGCGGCTCCCCGGTGCCGCGGCGGCGGCGGTGGAGCGCGGCGCGGGCCTCGGCCGGGCTCAGGTCCTCGTCGGCGGCGATCGCGTCGAGCACCCCGTAGTCGCAGTACTCCAGCCGGCCCCCGGCGGCGGGTCCCAGGATCTGGAAGATCTCGGCCCAGAGCCGCAACAGGGTCAGGTCGGCGGCGAGTTCGTCGGTCTCGTTGCAGATGACCGCGACCGCCTGACTCCAGCCCCGGTGCCGCTTGCGCCGGTAGCGCGCGATGGGCACGCAGGCCGCGCCGAGGGCGCTGGCGCCGCCGGTCAGCCGCCCCGACCCGGCCAGGGCCCGCAACACGGCCACCAGGGAGTCCGCGGTCAGGGCGAGCCGCCGGCCGGAGAGGTCCTCGAAGGCGAAGATGCGTCCGGTGGCCGCGGAGCCGAACTGCTCGAAGGTCTCCGCGTACCCGACCGGGGCCACCGTGACGGGCGCGAAGCCGAAGCTGCGCGTCACCGAGCGGAACGTCGCCTCGGCCCACACCCCCTGGGCGGCCTCCTCGCCCACCAGGTCGCTGAACCCGCGGGGCAGGGCCTCGAACGTGTGACTCATGTGTACCTCCCCTGGGAGCGCGCTCAGCGCAGCGACAGTGATCCGGTGCGGACGGTGTGCCGCAGCGCCCTGGTCAGCAGCAGCCAGGCCAGCAGGCCCCAGCCCGCGGCGACGGCGGCCTCGCCGGCCACCGCGCCCAGGTCGAGCGGGCCGCCCGCGGCCAGCGTCCGGGCGGCCGACAGGCCGTGGGTGAGCGGCAGGACCCGGGCCAGCAGGCCGGCGGCCCCGGACCCGGGCACCGCCGTGGTGACCCCGGCGAGCAGCATCAGCACGATGGTGGTGCCGGCGGTCAGATACATCCGGGAGCCGGGCCTGCGGACGCTGACGCTGGTCATGCACAGGGCCAGGCAGTAGCAGGACACGGTGCTGAGGCAGAGCACGGCGAGGATCACCGGCAGCGCCACCCAGTGCAGCGGCACCCCCAGCAGCGGGGAGACCACACATAGCGCGATGGTCGAGGTCAGCAGGCCGTCCGCCATCCAGTGCAGGCCCCGCGAGGCCAGCACCAGGAAGGTGCTGCCCCGGCTGAGCAGCAGGAACTGCAGGGTGCCGGAGACCCGTTCGCCGACGGTGGAGGAGACCACGCCCAGCGCGCCCAGCGGTCCGAGGACCGCGGCGTTGCCGAACGCGAGATAGGCCTCGGCGGAGGGGGAGCCCACCAGCCGGCCGAGGCCGGCGAAGAACAGCACCTGGCAGATCAGGCGCACGGTCCAGCCGAAGAGCCAGGTCCGCAGGGTGAACATCGCGCGGTAGTCCTGATAGCTCGCCAGCGCGCCGTAGGCGACCTGGCGTGTGGCGGCGCACAGCCGCGCGGCCGGTGCCGGGCGCCGGGCGGGGACCGGATCCGGGGCGGGGCCGCCGGGAGCGTGGCCGGTTCCAAGAGCGAGGTCAGTCATGGAGAACCACCCGTCCACTGCGTACGAAGGACAGCACCCGGCGTACGGACCACAGCCCGGCGGCGGCCTGGAGGGCGACCAGGGCACACAGCACGGCCAGCCGGGCGCCGAGGTCGCTCACCGGGCCGGCGGCGGCGTCGCGCAGCAGTTGCGCTCCCCAGGAGAGGAAGAAGCCGCGGGCGATCCAGCGCAGCGGCTCGGGGAGCGTCGCGACCGGCAGGATCAGCCCGCCCAGCAGGTAGAAGGGGTAGGTCAGGGCGTTCTGCAGGCTGCGGGCGGCGCGGACCAGGATCATCAGGCCGCTCATCAGCAGCGCGGTGGCCGCCACCCCGGTCGTCACCAGCGCCGCGACCAGCAGGGTGAGCCCCGGCCGGTCCACCCGGATCGGCAGTCCGAAGACCCAGCGGCCGACGAGGAACATCTCCCCGAGCACCGGCAGCGCGAGCGAGGTGGTCAGCAGGGTCCGCAGGGCCAGCGCGAGCAGGTAGCGGGAGGGCGTCAGCAGGGAGAGGCTCAGGGTGCCCTGGGCCCGGTCGTCGTCCACCGCCTGCGAGGCAACGAACACCGCGTGAGACCAGGCTCCCATCAGGAAGGCGGTCAGGGCCGTGGTGGTGGCCAGCCCGCCCTGGTGGTGCCCCTTCAGGAAGTGGAAGAAGACCAGCGAGTAGCACGGGATCACCACCAGGGTGGCGAAGAGCTGGGGTGAACGGATCAGCATCTGCGCCTGGGCGCGTACGAAGTGGAGCATCAGACCGCGAACTCCCGGTCGGTGATGACCGTGCGGTACAGCTCGGTGAGTCCCGGCGGGGCCACCGCGATCTCGGTGGCCCCGGCCTCCAGCAGGAGGGCCAGCGCCGCGGACTGGGCCTGCGGGCCGTCGAGCCGGGCGGTGAGGGAGCCCTGCTCGGTGACCTCGGTGATGCCGGGCAGTTCCGCGATCCGGGCGGCGACCTCGGCGCGGACGCCCTCGGCCCGGATCGTGCGCGGTGCGCCGATCCGGGCGAGCAGCTCGTCGGCGGCGCCGATGTGCAGGATGCGGCCGTGGTCGATGAGGGCGATGCGGGTGCAGACGTCCTGGGCCTCGTGCATGTCGTGCGTGGTCAGGACGACCGTGCAGCCCGAGTCCTTCAGTTCGTGGACGAGTTGGCGGAAGCCGGCCCCGGCGTGCGGGTCCATGCCGTTGGTCGGCTCGTCCATGATCAGCAGCGGGGGGCTGCTCAGCAGGGCCCGGGCGAGGTGGACGCGCTGGACCATGCCGCGCGAGAAGAGCTCGACGCGGTCGTCGGCGCGGGCACCGAGCCCGAAGCGCTCCAGCATCTCGTCGGTCCGCTGCCGGGCCTGCCGGCCGCCGAGGCCCTGCAGGGCGCCCCAGTACAACAGGTTCTGACGTGCCGTCAGGCGGCCGTACAGGCCCCGGTCGCCGCCCAGGACCAGGCCGATGAGTCGGCGGACCTCCTTGGGCCGGCGCACGACGTCGTGGCCGCCGATCCGGGCGGTTCCGGAGGTGGGCAGCAGCAGTGTGGTCAGGATGCGGGAGAGGGTGGTCTTGCCGGCGCCGTTCGGGCCGAGCAGACCGAGCACCTCCCCCTCCCCGATGCTGAAGGTCACCCCTTCCAGCGCGGTGACCTCGGCGCCGCGGCGGGGGGTGAACACCCGGCCGAGGTCTTGTACGTCGACGATCGCCACGGCTCAGCTCCCGCTTCCCGCGGGGGCCGCGGCCGTGCGCGGGGCGGGGCGTTCGGGCCACGGGTCGAGCGCGGACAGCGCGGCCTGTGCGGCCTCGTGGTCGGCGGGGTCGACGAGTTCACCGGTGACCAGCAGGAGGTCGGCCACCGGGGTGCGGCGCAGCAGCACCCCGTCGAGGTCGTGGTCCTCCATCGTGTCTCCTGTTCCGCGGCGCAGCGGTTCGGTGAGCTGGAAGCCGTACAGGCGCGGTGCGCCGGCGAGGGGTCCGAGGGCGGCCCGGCGGGCGCGTTCGAGGCGGGCGCTCTCGCGCAGGCCGTCCAGCAGCTGTGCCGGGACGACAGGGGCCAGCGCCGGGTGGCCGGTGGCCTTGAGGCAGAGCTCCTCCAGCTCGGGCGCCAGCGCGTGGTCGGCGGCGACCCGGGCCAGCGCGGCGGGGTCGGGGGCCGCGGGCGAGGTGAGGACGCAGACGAGGTCCAGTACGTCCTTCAGGGTGAAGTCGCGCTGGAAGCGCTCCTCCGCGACCGCCAGCACATCGGCGTGCACCTGCTCGGCGGGCAGTTCGGGCCGTAGCGGGACGCCCCGTTCGGGCAGTCCGCCGTAGGCGAAGGTGGTGACCTCCACCCCGCGGTCGAGGTCGAGCATCGGGTCCTCGCCGAGCCACCACACCGAGACCAGCAGGTCCCGCCGGCCGTCCGCGTCCAGCTGGGTCATCAGGACCTCGACCGCCTCCTGGCGGTCGAGCACCTCGGCCAGCACCCGCCACAGCGTCGCCTCGTCGGGGACGACGACGTCGAGGTCGCCGACCGAGCGCAGCAGGCCCTGCGGGTAGTAGCGGTTCAGGGAGGGGCCCTTGACGGTGCGTGCCCCGGGTACCGCGCGGACCGCCGCGTCCAGTTCCCGGTAGAGCTCGCACCTGCGGGTCATCCGGGCCAGTTCGGCCCGGGATCCCTCGCCCAGGGCCACCCCCTCGCGTTCGGCCAGGGAGAGCACCAGGGTCGAGACGACGGCGCCCTCCTGCCGTGCCCGCCGCAGCAGGTGGCGGGGGGCGAGGTCGCGGTCGACGTCCAGCAGCTCGTACAGCAGGTCGAGGCTGAGGGGGAAGGCGGAACGAGTCGGTGGGTTCACTGGGTCTCTTCCTGGTCCTGGGGTGCGGCCGCGTCCTTCGCGCTCGGGCGGGACGCGTGGCGGTACTGGTGGGTGCGGCGCCAGCCGCGGGCCTCCAGGGCCGCGGCGACGGCTCCGCTGCGGCCCGCTTCGTCGAGGCCGTGGCAGACGTTGCCCAACAGGGGCAGCCCGAGGTCCTGCGCCAGGAGGGCGGAGGCCCGCACCAGGGCCGTGATCGCGCCGGGGCGCAGGACGGGGTCGTCGATCAGGATGTCGACGAGGTCCACGAAGTCCGTGCCGCTGGGGTCGTCGTGGGCGTCGACGCAGAGCGTGGCGTGGCCGACGGGGTGGTCGCCGCCGTCGGCGTACACGACGAAGGTGCGCCGGCCGGGAGAGTCCAGCAGGGCGTCCACGGCGGCCCGCACCTCCTGCGGCCGGGTGGTCAGGCCGCGGCCCGCGGCACCGGTGACCATGGCCCGGCGCAGCCAGTCGTGGACGGCGCGGTCGTGCTCGCGGGTCTCGTCCAGGGCGATCCTCAGCCCGGGGGAACGCGTGTCTTGCGGGGCGGGTGCGGCGTCGAAGGGCAGGGACAGGTAGCTGAGATGGGGGGTGAGTGCGGGGTGCGGGTCGTCGGCGCCGGGCACCCGGACGACCGCCTCGGTGCACTGCGGGAAGCGGGCGAAGAGGGCTTCGAGAAAGGCCGGCGCCGCGTGGAGCAGGCGCGGGTCGGCGTGCTCCACCAGGCACTGGTCGATTCCGGTGAGCGGCTCGTGGTAGGCGCCGGCCACGTAGACCAGGCCGTCGATGCGGTGGAGCAGGCCCGCCTCGTCGGCGGCGGCCAGGTAGTCGTCGCAGGCGGTCAGGGCCGCGGTGGGCGCCGGGGCGGCGGGGTCGGCGGTCACGCGGCTCGGTCCGCCTCGGGCCGGACCACGGCGACCAGTTCGCGCGCCACCGCGGCCGCCGCGGCGGCGACCTCGTCCTCGGTGACCCGTGCGAGGGCCTCGATCTCCTGCTCGGGCAGGGTGACTTCGGCGGCCAGCACCCGGTCGGTGGCCAGCGCGATGGCGGCCTCCTGCTGGGACTCGGCGCGCAGCACGACCTCCACCACGGCCTGCCGGACGGCTGCCGAGAAGGCCTCCTCGCCCGGCCCGTCGGAGGCGATCTCGGCGAGCAGCGCGCGGAAGGAGTCCAGGAGCCGGGGGCCGTTGGCGGGGTCGACGCCGGCCAGCATCCGCCAGGCGCCGGTGTCGCTGTAGCTGCGGGACCAGGACTGGAAGGAGTAGGCGAGCGCCTCGTCGTTGCGGATGCGCGCGTAGAGCAGGGAGGCGGGGCTGGCTCCCATCAGATGGCCGAGCACGGTGTAGGCGTGCCGGCGCGGATCGCCGAGGCGTGGCGCCCGACTGCCCGCCTGCAGCCAGCAGAACTCCTCGGGCCAGCGCTCCGGGGCGGCGGTGCGGACGGGCGGCGGGTCCTGGAGCGGGCGGGCGCCGAGGGGCGGCGCGGCCGGGAGGGTGCCGAGGTCCGCCTTGTCGAGGGCGGCGAGCAGTTCCTCGACGGGCAGTCCGCCCACGGCGCTCACCGCGACGGGCGCGCCGGACAGTGCCTGGCGGTGGGCGTCGCGCATGGCGTCCACCGTGATGCGGGCGATGCTCTCGGGGTCGCCGCCGACCGGGGAGCCGAGCGGGTGGCCGGCGAACAGCCGGGCCAGGAAGGCCTCCTGGACCGCGTCGGAGGGGTCGGAGGCCGCGGCGCCCAGTTCCTGGAGGACGACCTGGCGCTCCCTGTCCAGGTGGGCGGCGGTCAGTTCGGGGCGGAGCAGGGCCGCGCCGATCCAGCCGATGACCTGCGGCGCGTCCTCGTTGAGCACCTGGGCGTAGATCACCAGGAGTTCGGGACTCGTGAGGGCGTTGGAGTTGCCGCCGAGCCGCTCGATGCGCTCGCTCAGCGAGGGGCCGCCGTCCAACGGGACCGACATGACGAGGTGTTCGAGCATGTGTGTGGCACCGGCGACCCCCTCGGGGTCGTGCCGGGCACCCGATCCGAGGGCCACGCACACGGTGGTGGTGCGGCTGCCGGGGGTGTGGTCCACCAGTACGGGGACGTTCTGCATCAGGAGCTGTTCGGTCACGAGGGGAGGTCTCCGTCGCTGCGCGGTGCGGGCGGGGTGGGGCTGCGGGCGGTCCCGTCCGGGAGGCCGCCGCGAGCACCGCCGGGGACGGGGCCCGCGGACACGGCCGGGAACGCGGCGGCCGGGCTGCCGCCCGAACTGGGTCGGCAGCCCGGCGCTGGTCCTGCTTACTTGCCGGCGCGGACCTTGATCTTGTCGAGACGGGGGCGCAGGCCGACAGCGTGGTTACGGGTCATGATGACTCCTTCATTGTGTGAGTAATCCGCAAGGCATTCGTTCCCTTGCCGACGAAGCGATATGACCATGACCAAGACCAGCGAGTCAAGTAACTCTGTCAATAATCTCGGGAGCGGTCACACAGGCGACGACACGGACGGCACCGACACCACAACCCGGCAGCCATGCAGCGGTGTTGACCCATCGGGCGTCGCACACAGGGACGCATCCGCCCATCGCAAAGGAACTTGACTACGTTTATTGACTAACCGTGGCATGGCATGTCAATCTCGCGGTGCCAAGCATGCGAACGTAAAGGGGAATCCGTTGGGAAGCATGTCGGAGAGTCAGCACTCCCTGCTCCTGATCAAGCCGGACGGGGTCTCGCGCCGCCTCCAGCCCTTCATCCTCGACACGGTGCGCGACGCCGGGCTGACCGTCCTGTGCCACCACCGGATCCTGCTGGACGAGGACGACATCCGCCGAGCCTTCGCCGACATGCGACGCAGCGAGAACCCGCTGGAGCACCTCACCCTCGACCTCTGGTACGCGCACCGGCCCATGGAGGTGATCGTCGTCCGCGGCGGCGACGACACCATGGAGACGGCCGCCGCCGTCAAGCGCAAGGCACGCGCCGCCTACCGCCTCGGCGTGTGGGCCAACGTGGTCCACACCCCGGACCACTGGGAGGAGTTCGCGCTCCAGCTCTCCGTCTTCGGGCAGGACTGCGCGGACTGCCGGGCCCTGCTGGGCGACACCGACTTCGGGCACTACCAGGACGTTCCGCAGGCCTACCCGCCCGGGATCCTGCTGCCCCCGCAGTGGCGCGATCCCGAGGCGCTGAGCACGGTCGTCGAGCCGTTGTGGCGCGACCCGGCCTCCTGCGTCTGGCGCCCCACCTACCCCCGTCTGCACGAGGCGCCGCACCACGCGGACGGGCCGCGCGACCACGCCGTGTGCGTCACCCGCTCGCCCAACCAGCTTTCCTTCGACAACCTGGTCGCCGCCGTGATGGCCGCCCTGCCCGGCATGGACTTCCCGCAGGCCTTCGAGGTGATCTTCACCTCCCTGCACCACGCCGAGTTCCCGCTGGCCGCCGGCACGCTCGCGGAGTGCGAGGGCTACGCGGCGTCGCTGTGGGACACCGGCCTGCGCACCGTCGTCCGCGCGCTGGACGACGACTTCGTCTATCCCGCCGAGGACGGGCCCGGGCACCGGACCGCGGCCGCGGCCGCGGCCGCCCGGAAGGTTCCGGCATGAGGGCCCCCGCCGCCACCGCGCTCGCGGACACCACCCCCCGGCGGCTCGACGCGCTCCTCGGGCGCGCCTGCGCCCGCTTCGCGGACCGCGTCGCCCTGGACGACGGCGAGGACGTCCTGGACTACCGCACCCTCGGTGAGCGCGGCCGCGGCATCGCCGCCGCGCTCACGCGGGCCGGACACCGGCGCGGGGAGCCCGTTCTCGTCGCCGTGGACAACCGGTGCGGCGACCTGGTGTGCGAACTCGGCGCCTGGGCCGCCGGGGCGGTCGTGGTCCCTGTGCACCGCGACTCCCCCGCCCTGGTGCTGCGTTCCACCGCCGAACGAGTCGGCGCCCGCCTGCTGCTCGGCGATCCGCGGCACCGCCCCGCGGCGTGGGAGGACGCCACCGGCCCGGCCGGCCATCCCTGGATCGGCGGGATCGTTCCCGACGCCGGGGCCGGTCCCGGTCCCCGCGGCGGCGCCCTGCCGCGGGTGCCGGCCGAACTGGACGCCGACCAGGCGCTGGTGGTCTTCACCTCCGGCTCGACCGGCCGCCCCAAGGGCGTGGTGCTCTCCCACCGCGTCCTGCACACCAAGCTCCGGGCGATCTCCTCCACGCTGCCGTTCGAGGAGGGGCACAGCGCCCTGCACCTGCTGCACCTCAACTTCAGTTTCGGGCAGTGGACCTCCCTGCTCACCCTGGCCACCGGCGGCACCCTGCTGCTCACCCCGCGCTTCCGGGCCCGCGAGGTACTGGACCGCCTCGCCGAACGGCCCGTCGAGCGGACCGCCGTCGTGCCCAGCATGCTGCGGCTGATCCGCCGCGAACTGGACGGGTCCCCGGACGCGGCCGCCCTGCTTCGGCGGCTTGCCGAGGTGGGCTCCCCCGGCACGTGGATCTGCGGCGGCGAACCCCTGCCCGCCGGACTGGGCCGCGGGATCAGGACGCTGCTGCCGCACGCCGGGATCGCCGACGTCTTCGGGCTGAGCGAGAGCGCCACCTCCGACTTCATCCTCACGCCCGACCGCTACGACGACGAGGCCGGCACCATCGGGCGCCCCTCCCCCGGCGTGGAGTACCGCATCGTGCCGCCGGGCGCCGCCGCCGGCACCGGCCCGGACGCCGCGAGCGCCGCCGTCCCGGACAACGGTGCAGGCGTGACGGCAGCGGGCCCCGGCGTGGCCGGTGAACTCTGGCTCCGCACGGACCATCTGATGACCGGGTACCTCGACGATGTGGCCGCCACCGCCGCCACCATGGCCGGGCCCTGGCTGCGCACCGGCGACCTCGCCCGGCACCGGCCGCAGGACGGCCTGGTGGAACTCGTCGGCCGCGCCAAGCAGCTCATCGTGCGCGGCGGCGCCAAGATCTCCCCGCTGGAGGTGGAGGACGCCTACGCCGACCACCCCGACTGCGCCGCCGGCGTGGCCGTCGGAGTTCCTGACGCCCTGCTGGGCGAACGCCTGCACCTGCTGTTCGTGCCCCGCCCGGGCCGGACGCCCACCGAGGAGGAATTGCGGGCCCACGGGCTGCGCCGACTGGAGGCCCACAAGGTGCCCGAGCGGGTGCACCTCATCGACGAACCGCCGCTGGGGCGCACCGGCAAGACCGACCGGGCCGCGGCCGCGCGTATCGCCGCGGCACGCGCCTCCGCGGCGCCCCCGGCCCCCGATGCCGCCCCGCGGGGTGCGGCATGACCCTGCTGGGCGTCTCCACCGGGGTGCTGGCCGACCGTACCGATCTGACGGGGCTGCTCGCGTACGAGCCCGATGTCGTCGAGTTCTACAACTACCCCCGGTCGATGCTCGGCGCGATCGGCCGGTTCTGCGACCGCCACGGCATCCGGCCCGCGCTGCACACGCCCGTCCCCTACGACGAGCCGCGCCCGCTGCGCCGGTTCGCCCCGACCGGTCCGGACCCGGACGAGGCGGCGGCCGCGCTGCGCATGACCGGGGCCACGGTCCGCTGCGCGGCCGACCTCGGCGCGCTCCACGTGGTGGTGCACTTCCCGAGCCCCTATCCGCCCTACCCGGCCGCGGGATTCGACAGCTGGTGCCGTGACTTCCTGGACGCCGTCTGCGGGTTGGCCCGCGAGCACGGGGTCCTTGTCCTGGTGGAGAACCTCTCCGCGCACCCGCTGCTGCACACGGCGGCGGACTACCGCGACGCCCTCGCCGGCCGCCCGGAGCTGGGACTCTGCCTGGACCTCGGCCACGCCCACCTGCTCGGCCCCCAGCAGGGTCCGCTCGCCTACGCCCGGGCTCTGGGCGCCGCAGTGCGCAGCATGCACCTGTACAACACCACCGTCGCGCGCTATCCCCTGCACGGCCACGAACCCGCCCACGCCGGGCAGTCGGCCGCCGAGGGCTACCTGCCGATCGCCGAGGTGCTGCCCACGCTGCTCGCCCTCACCGGCGCCCCCGCCGTCGTCCTGGAGCACCGGCCCTTGGCAGCCGGTGACCCGGGGCCCGGGGAGATCGGCCGGTGGATCCGGGCGGTGATCGGCCGCCGCCGGCCGGGCCCCCCGGAGGAGGACGGCCCTCCCCCGCGCGCGCCGGACGGTCCCGCCCGCCTCGCGCCCACCGGACCTCCCTGTCCCGCCCAACCCTGAGGAACCCCGATGCCCGACACCCCTTCGCTGGAACTGCTGCGGCACCTGGCCGCCGCCGACGACGACCTGCGCCCCGCGCTCCTCAAACACGTCTCCGAGGCCACCCAGCGCCTGATCGACCGCACCGGCCGCGGCATGGACCTCACCGAGGCCGACCTGAGCGGTCTCGACCTGCGCGGGGCCGACCTGCGCCGTGCCACCCTCAACCGGGCTCTGCTGCACAGCACCCGCCTGCAGGAGGCGGACCTCTCCGAGGTCACCATGGTGTGCCCCGGTATGGAGCGCACCAACCTCGCCGGGGCCAGCCTGCGTTCCGCCTACGTGCACGCCCTCGCCGCGCAGACCTGCGTGTTCGACGGCGCCGACCTGACCGGGCTGCGGGACGCCACCGGCACCCTCTTCCACGGGTGCAGCATGCGCGGCACCCACCTGGACGACGGGCACCTGTCCGGCTCCTCGTTCTACCAGTGCGACCTGTCCGACGCCTCGATGCGCAACATGAACCTCCAGGGCGCGCTGATCAGCGAATGCCTGCTGGACTCCGCCACGCTGGACGGCTCCTGCGTCGACCAGCTCTCGATCACCAAGTCCAGCCTGCGCGATGCCTCGCTGCGTTCGGTGGCCGGCCACGGCCTGGCCCTGCAGCGGCTCACGGCCGCCGACGGCCTGGTGCTCGCCGACGCGGGAGTGCCCCAGCTCCGGCTCACCGGCATCCAGGCGCACGGCTGGAGCGCGGCCGGGCTCAAGGCACCCGACGGCGACTTCGCCGACCTCGCCGTCACCGCCGCCGACCTCAGCGGCGCCCAGCTCACCGGGGCCCGCTGGGTGCGCTGCACCCTGCCGCAGGTCCGCCTCGGCGGGGCGTCGCTGAACAACGGCAGCATCGTGGAGAGCAGCCTGCGCGGGGCGGTCCTGACCGCCGCCCGCGGCGAGAACCTCCACATCGTGGAGAGCGACCTGTCCGACGCCGAGATGAGCACCTTCCTGGGTCGCTGCCTCACCGTGCGCGACTCCAGCCTCGCCGGGGCCAACCTGCGCCATGCCAACCTCTACCGGGCGATGATCACGGGTGATCCGCCGCGCGGCATGAGCCTGCGCCGCGCCGTCCTGGACGGTGCCACCCTCGTGCAGGCCTATTTCGCCGCGGACCTGCGCGAGGCCGGCCTGGTCGGCGCGAACTGCGCCTACAGCCGGTTCAGTCAGTCCGACCTGTCCGGTGCCCGGCTCGACGGTGCCGGGAT
The DNA here is from genome assembly GCF_053602155.1 of Streptomyces sp. NPDC004561. Classification (NCBI taxonomy): domain Bacteria; kingdom Bacillati; phylum Actinomycetota; class Actinomycetes; order Kitasatosporales; family Streptomycetaceae; genus Streptomyces; species Streptomyces sp. NPDC004561. The sequence goes on along the minus strand of NZ_JBSGDB010000059.1, from coordinate 8,273 downwards.
GTACCAGTCCACCTGGGTGAAGACCGTCGTGACCGGCGCCAGTCTGACTCGTGGAATGCACCGGTGTTCACCGACCGCTGCCCGGGGCTGGCCGAGGCCCTGGAGCGCGACGGCGGGCCGGCCGCGCGCGAGTTCGCCGCCTTCGTCGGCAGCCTGGGCGCCGCGCTGGCGAAGGGCCGCAAGGGTTCGACGTGACCATCGACCAGAGCCCCGACGACGGATCGGCCGGCCGGCGCCGGCTGATCGAGGCCGGAGTGACGCTGGGGCCGGGCGTGCGCGCCTGGCTCGGCGCCAATGTCCTCATCGGCCGTGACGTGACCATCGGCGCCGGCACGGTCCTGGCCGCGGACACCCTCACGCTGGGCGACGGCGTCACCATCGGGGAGAACTGCGACCTGCGCGCCGGGACCCTCTTCCTGGGGGACGCCGGCGAGTTGCAGGACTCGGTCACCGTGCTGGTCGCCGACGCCTTCGAGATCGAGGGCGGCGGGCGCATCGAGTCCGGGACCCACATCACCTGCCGGTCCTTCCAGGCCGACCGGCTGCTCTACCTCGGCCAGGGCACCAGTGTCGGCTACGGCGGCACCACCGCCTCCACCTCGCACGTCGTCCTCGGCTCCCGGGTGGCGATCGGGCCGCACAGCATCCTCAACGCCAACCACCCCATCATCCTGGGCGACCAGGTCGGTTCCGGCTCGCACCTCACCGTGTGGACCCACGGATTCCACTTCGGTCACCGGCTCCTGGACGGCTACCCCGCGACCTTCGCGCCCGTGCGCATCGAGCGGAACGTGTGGCTCGCCTACCACGCCACGGTGCTCCCCGGGGTGACCATCGGCGCCGACACCATCGTCGCCTCCGGCAGCGTGGTCAGCCGCAGCCTGCCCGCCGGGGTGCTGGCGGGCGGTGTGCCCGCCGCCGTCAAGCGGACCCTGGATCCCCGGCCCCCGCAGGGCGCCGACGCCCACCGGTGCGTCGACGCGCTGCTCGACGACTGGATCGCCGAGCTCCAGTGGAAGGGCCTGACCGCCGAGCGCACCGCCGACGGCGGGATCGACGTCGCTGACGGCCACCGCGTGCTGCTGGTCGCCGAGGACACCAGTCTCGACACCGTCAACACCCACGCGGCCGACCGGCGGGGCTTCCATCTGCTCGCCGTGGAGGACCGTCCCGACCTGCGCCCCTGGACCGGCCGCAGCCGTGCCCTGTTCGAACTGCGCTCCGGGCGGCTGACCGGCGGCCTCGACGAGATCGGCCACGACCTGCGGGACTTCCTGCGCCGCAACGCCCTGCCCTGCGGCGACCAACTGCCTTTCCGCAGCCTGCCCGTCGAGGGATTCGCCCGGCTGGCCGCGCTCACCCGTAAGCCCACGACCACCGGGAACGGCCGATGACCACCACACCCCGACCCGCGCGGCACACGGACCTGCCCGGGCCCGCCGGCGGCCCGCGCAACCTGGACCTGCGCTACGCCGAGCGCCCCGTGGACAAGGACCACCCGCACTACTTCCCCTTCGTCGTCGACCACGCCGCGTCCTGGCTGGAGGACGGCCCCGGCACAGCGGTGTGCGAAGTGGGCTGCGCGGCCGGTGCCTTCGCCCACTACCTCCTCGAACGGCACCCCGGAACCGACCTGACCTGTGTGGACATCCAGCCCGCCCTGGTCGAGCAGGCCCAGCTGCGGGTACCCGGCGCCCGCTTCGTGACCGGCGACGTGCTGCGGCCCGACACCCTGCCCGCCGGGCCGTTCACCACCGTCTTCATGGTGGCCCTGCACAGCCACTTCGACGACCCCCGGCAGTGGATCGACGCGCTGATGCGCCTGACCGCGCCCGGCGGGCGCGCCTACGTCTTCGGCCTGTTCAACCCCGAGCCGGTGGACGTCGTCGTCCGGCTGCGCCACCCGGACGGTGACCCCGAGTGGCTGCCCGGCTGGAACCAGTTCTCCGTGCGGACGGTCGGCCGGCTGCTGGAGGAGGCCGGACTGCGGCATGTCTTCCACCGCTACCTGCCCGCCGCGGCCCGCGCACGACGGCCCGAGGACCCGCTGCGCTCGCACACCGTGCCCGACCCCGAGGCCGGCGCCGGAGCGGACCCGGCGCTGGTGTTCCTCAACGGCAGCCAGATGCTGCACCGTTTCGCGCTGCTGGAGATCCACCAGCCGACGTCCGCGGCGGCCGGCAGCGGCGGCCGGCCGTGACCGGCCCCCGGCACCGGCCGCCCGGCGGTCCGCGGCGCGGCCGCCTCGCCGCCCACGGGCACAACGTCTTCGCAGAGATGTCGGCCCTGGCCGCGGAGCACGACGCCGTCAACCTCGGCCAGGGCTTCCCCGACACCGCGGGTCCCGACACCGTCGTCGAATCCGCCGTGCGGGCCCTGCGCGCCGGCCACCACCAGTACCCGCCGGTCCCCGGCCTGCCCGGCCTGCGTCGCGCCGTCGCCGACCACCAACGGCGCTTCTACGGACTGGACATCGATCCCGGCCGGGAGGTCGTCGTCACCACCGGCGCCTCCGAGGCCCTGGCCGCGGCGCTGCTCGCGCTGACCTCGCCCGGTGACGAGGTCGTGGCCCTGGAGCCCTTCTACGACTCCTACTCCGCCTGTGCCTCCCTGGCCGGGGCCACCCTGGTGCCGGTGCGGCTGCACGCACCGGACTTCACCTTCGACACCCGGGACCTGGCCGCGGCGATCACCGGGCGCACGCGGGTCCTGCTGCTCAACACGCCCCACAACCCGACCGGCGCGGTCCTGTCCGTCGAGCAGCTGCACGAGGTGGCCGCGCTGGCCTGCGCCCACGATCTGCTGGTGATCTCCGACGAGGTCTACGAGCACCTGGTCTTCGAGGGGGTCCACCAGCCCGTAGCGGCGCTGCCCGGCATGTTCGAGCGGACCCTCACCGTGTCCTCGGCCGGCAAGTCCTTCTCCTTCACCGGCTGGAAGGTCGGCTGGGCGACCGGCCCCGCCGACCTGGTCACCGCCGTCCGCGAGGTCAAGCAGCACCTCTCCTTCGCGGGCGGCACCCCCTTCCAGCACGCCGTGGCCGACGCCCTGCGCCTGCCCGGGGAGTACTTCGCCACCGCCACGGACAGCCTGCGGCGGCGCCGGGACCTGATGACCGACGGGCTGCGCGCCCTCGGTTTCGACGTCCGGCCGCCGCGGGGCACGTACTTCGTCACCGCCGACATCACGCCCCTGGGCGAGCGGGACGGGCTGGAGTTCTGCCGCGCGCTGCCTCTGCGCTGCGGTGTCGCCGCCATCCCCCACCAGGTCTTCTACACCGACCCGGACGCCGGGCGCCCCCACGTCCGCTTCGCCTTCTGCAAGCGCGAGAGCGTGCTGCGCCAGGCACTGGACAGGCTGAAGGAGGGGTTGGGGTGATCCCGCCGCAGGCGATCGCGTCGCAGGCCGGGCCCCGGCACCCGGCCGGCGCTGCGCAGGCCGGGCCCGTGGTCCCGCACAACGGGCCGCTGGTCACCGAGGACGACATCACTGCCGTGACCGAGTCGCTGCGCTCCGGATGGCTCGCCTCCGGCCCCCGGACCGCCGCCCTGGAGGAGGCGTTCGCCGAGCGCTTTCGCCCCCGCCACGCCAGCGCCGTCTCCTCGGGCACCGCGGGGCTGAGGCTGGCGCTGCACGGTGCCGGGCTGGACGGCACCGGCGCCACCGTCGCCGTCCCCACCTACGGCTGCTCGGCCCTGCTCGACGCCGTGCTGGCCGCCGGCTGCACCCCGGTGGTCGTGGACGTCACCGAGCGGACGCTCACCCTCGATCCCGCACGGCTCGACCCGGCGGGCCGGCTCGACGTCGTCATCGCCGTACACACCCACGGCCACCCCGCGGACCTGGACGCCCTGCGCCCCCTGGCCGCGCTGCTGGTGGAGGACTGCTGCCAGAGCCTGGGCGGCCTGGACCGGCGGGGGCGCCCTCTCGGCGGCATCGGGGACGCGGCGGTGTTCTCCTTCTACGCCACCAAGACGCTCGCCGCGGGCGAGGGCGGGATGCTGCTGCAGGCCGACCGCGCGGCCTGGGAGCGCGTCCGCGTCCACCAGGACCCGGCGGCCCGCGAGGTCTACAGCCCGCGGTTCAACCACCGCCTCTCCGACCCGGCCGCCGCCCTGGCGCTCAGTCAGTTCCGGCGCCTGGACCGCATCACCGCGCACCGCCGCGCCCTCGCCGCTCGCTACACCGCCGCCCTGCCGCCGCACGTCGCACCCCCGCCCGGCCTGGCTCCCGGCCAGGTGCCCTACCGCTACTGCCTGCGGGCCGCCGGCCGCGGCCAGCAGCAGCGGTGGATCGGCCACCTGCGCGCCGCGGGCGTCCGCGCCGACCCTCTGATCCCCGCCCGGCACCTGCTGCACCGGCAACTGGGCCTGGAGCCGGGGGACTACCCGGTGGCCGAACGCGTCGTGGACAGCACCGTCTCGGTGCCGCTGTTCGCCGCGCTCACCGAAGAACAGGCTCACCGGGTGGCACAGGCTCTGACCGGCCTGCCGGACTGAACGAGGAGGAACCACCGTGACGACACCCCTGCCCCCCGCCCCCGACCAACACCTGGAACCCGGCGCCCGGACAGACCGGCGGGCCGTCCTGGCCCAGCGGCTGGCCGCCGTCCGCGCCCGGATCGCGGACGCCGCCCGGGCGGCCGGACGCGACGGCTCGGAGATCACCCTCATCACCGTCACCAAGAACCGGCCCGCCGAGGACGTCCGTCTGCTGGCCGGGCTGGGCGTGCGCGACGTGGGCGAGAACCAGGACCAGCAGGCGTCCGCGAAAGCGGCGGCCTGCGCCGACCTCTCCCCCGCCCCGTCCTGGCACTTCATCGGCCAGCTCCAGACCAACAAGGCCGCCTCGGTGGCCCGTTACGCCGACATGGTGCACTCCGTGGACCGTTCCTCCCTGGTGTCCGCGCTCGGCAAGGCCGCCCGCCGCGCCGAGCGGGAGCTGCGCTGCCTGATCCAGGTCAGCCTGGACACAGGCCCCGGACGCGGCGGGGCCCACCCCGACGAGGTCCCCCGGCTCGCCGCGATCATCGCCGAACAGCCCCTGCTCACCGTGGCCGGGGTGATGGCCGTTGCCCCGCCCCTGGAGCCGGCCGACCGGGCGTTCGCCCGGCTGCACGGCGTCCGGGAGCGGCTGCTCGCCGACCACCCGGACGCCGGGGTGATGTCGGCCGGCATGAGCGGGGACCTGGAGGCCGCGATCGACGCAGGTGCGACGCACGTCAGAGTGGGATCGGCCGTGGTGGGACCCCGCACGCCCGCGGGGACTGCCGCACCATAACTCTGACACCACGTCAATACCCCTTGTTACAATGCCATTCACTACGCGTGACCCCCATAGGAGCCCCTCCGTGAGTCGTCTGCTGCCCACCGCTCCCTACCGCGGCACCAGGGATTTCCTCCCTGCCGAGATGTCCGTCCGCCAGCAGGTGTTCAGCCATCTGTACGAGACGGTGGAGCGCTACGGCTACGGCCGCTACGACGGGCCGATCCTGGAGTCCGCGGAGATCTACGAGGCGAAGTCCGGCCAGGAGATCGCCAACCAGCAGCTGTACTCCCTCACCGACCGCGGCGGCCGCCGGATCGCGCTGCGCCCGGAGATGACCCCCTCGGTGGCCCGGATGATCGCGGCCAACGCCAACAACCTCCAGTTCCCGGTGCGCTGGTACAGCCACGTCAACTGCCACCGCTACGAGCGGCCGCAGCGCGGCCGCACCCGTGAGCACTGGCAGCTCAACGTGGACATCTTCGGGTCCGACAGCCCGAACTGCGAGATCGAGATCTTCGAACTCATCCACGACGTGATGAGCTCGCTCGGCGCGACCCGCGACATGTGGCTGCTGCGGGTGGGCGACCGCGCCGTCCTCAACAGCATCCTGCGCGACGTGGTGAAGGTGCCCGAGAGCGCGCACCAGCAGACGATGGCCCTCATCGACCGCTGGGAGAAGGTGCCGAACGAGAAGCTGCGCGAGGAGGCCGCAGAGTTCGGCCTCGACGCCCGGATGTTCGACCTCCTGGAATCCACGCTGCGCTCCGGGGCCGAGGTGCTGTCCGCCCTCCCGGACGAGGTCCGCGAGACCTCCGCACTGGCGCAGGTGATGAAGAGCGAGGCCAGGGACCTCTTCGTCTTCGACCCCTTCATCGTGCGCGGCCTGCAGTACTACACCTCCACCGTCTTCGAGGTGTTCGACCGCTCGCCGGACAACAACCGCTCGCTCTTCGGCGGCGGCCGCTACGGCGACCTGGCCGGCCTCTTCACCAACCAGCGCATCCCCGGCATCGGCTTCGGGATGGGCGACGTCACCCTGCACGACTTCCTCGGCACCCACGGCCTGCTCCCCGAGGCCCGCAGCGAGGTGGACGTCAGCGTGATCCCCGTCGACGACGACCTGATCCCCGCCTCCCGCGAGGTCGCCCGCCGGCTCAGGCAGGCCGGGATCCGCACCTCGACCACACTGGAGCCGCGCAAGCTGGGCAAGGAACTCTCGCGCGCCGACCGCGACGGCTCCCGCTTCGCGGTCATCGTCGGGCGCGACGAGTGGCAGCGCAAGGCCGTCGTCCTCAAGGACCTCAAGGGCGGCGCGCAGCACGCGATCGGGCTGGCCGACGTGGTCGCCCACCTCACGGAGCACCTGGCGGCTCCGGGGGCCTGACCCGCCCCCCGAGGCTGCTGTCCCGAACCCCACGCCTCGCTTGACGAAAGACATAGAGGCACCCCCGGGGAGCCGGGCTCCCCACCCCTGCGTGCCGGCACCGCCGTGAAGACGCCCGCTCCCCCGGGGCCGCCGGACCCACCCGACGCCCCGGGGCGCTCCCCCACCCCCACACCTGCCGGTGAACGCGGCCACGGCGTACGGGGCCGCACGCCTCGGTCTGCCGAAGGAGTCCGGCCGCGCCGACGCTCCCGCATCGCTCCGCGGCCGACGGGCGCGTGCCCGAGACGACCCGGCACATGCCGGGCAACGGCTGGACGCCGCGGTCCCCCGTCCCGCTCGTCCGGCCCCGTACGGCACGGGCCGGCCCCCTGCTCCCGGCCGGGCGTCGGCCGCCCCCTTCCCTCTGAACTCCTGGAGAGTTGAGCCCCACATGAACGACGAGAAACGCCCGACCGGCGACGAGCTGGTGGAAGGACTCTGCAAGGCGCTCGATGCCGACAGCGGCTGGATCCCCGCCCTCGCGGGCCCGAGAGGACCTGCCGGTGTGAGCACCGGTTCGGCGCTGGACGTGGTCGTGGCGCAGCTGTGGAAGTTCGCAACGGCGCCGACCACCCCTGAGCACGTCGCCCGCCCGCTCGCGCGCGCGGCCGAGGCGGCCGACGCCGCCCTCGTCACGGACGGCGCAGCGCGGTACGGAGCCCTGGACGCAGCGTACGGGTGCGTGCTCCAGGCCTGGCAGGCGGCGGCCCGCTGAGCCGGCCCTGGGCGGCAGGTGCGTTCGCCCGCCCGTCGCACCGGCGGCCCGGGCGTATCGGGGGCATGGCAGGGTCTGCCGCGTCCGTCCCGTGCAGGAGGCGAGCCTTGGCACGGGACGGACGGGCCTTCGCTGCTTCGCGTGCCGACGACCTCAGTGCCGTTCCCGGCCAAGGGCGGCAACCTCGCGCACGGCCTCGGTCACGGCCGGGAAGTCTCTCGAGGTCGTAGGCACGGTGAGCCGGATGAGGTGCTTCGACCAGCAGGCGCTGGAAGCCTCTTGGACTGCCTGGGCAAGCAGTAAGTCGGCACCGGCCGCTGGGGCTGTCCGGGCGGCGCTGTCCCCCGCAGTTGGCAGCTCGCCGTGAACGAGGCGCGCGAGCGGTACGAAGCCGAGCAGGGTGAGGGTTCTTCCGGTACTCCCCCGTTGCCGAGACAAGCAGTTGTTCTTGAACGACACAAGGACCCCGGCAGGGTGTACCGGGTCCTGGTGCCGTGCTGTGGCGGCTGCGGGCCCAGCGTGAGATCGCGGCGCGGAGCCGCAACGGGGGCCTGATCTGCTGTGCGGTCGGCGTTCGGGTCGGGCCCGGCGCCCTTGTCAGGCTGAGGGGTTCGGCTGCGGCCGGCCGCCTTGGGTGCGCAGTTGCTTGTTGATGCGCTGGGCTTCTTCGAGTTGGTCTTCGAGGATGACGATGCGGCAGGCGGCCTCTATGGCGGTGCCCTGGTCGACGAGTTCGCGGGCGCGGGCGGCGATGCGCAGCTGGTAGCGGGAGTAGCGGCGGTGGCCGCCTTCGGAGCGCAGGGGGGTGATCAGGCGGTGTTCGCCGAGGGCGCGGAGGAAGGCGGGGGTGGTGCCGAGCATCTC
>NZ_JBSGDB010000058.1:0-28628 GCF_053602155.1 Streptomyces sp. NPDC004561 | reverse complement strand
GCGTCAACGTTCTGTGGGCCCTGATCCGTGACCGACGGTGCTACCAAGTGACACCGCCCGTCACTGCGCCAGCTTGACTTCGACATTGGGAAGCCTGTCCCTTCCGGGCGTCGGGGTCGGCGGCCCAATAGGTGCCGCCGGGGAAGGTGTACCGCGCGACGGACTCCGGGCGCAGGGCGGCGGAGAAGCCGGGCGCGGCGGGTGGCAGGTAGTGGCCGTCGCGCAGGACGACCGGGGTGAGGAAGTGCTCGTGGAGGTGGTCGACGTACTCGATGACCCGGTCCTCGGTGGTGCCGGAGACGGCCAGGTAGTCGAACATCGAGAGGTGCTGGACGAGTTCGCACAGGCCGACCCCGCCCGCGTGCGGGCAGACGGGGACGCCGAACTTGGCGGCGAGGAGCAGGATGGCGAGGTTCTCGTTGACCCCGCCGACGCGAGCCGCGTCGATCTGCACGAAGTCGAGGGCGCCCGCCTGGAGCAGCTGCTTGAACACGATCCGGTTGTGCACGTGTTCGCCGGTGGCGACCTTCACGGGGCGCACCGCGCGGCGGATCGCGGCATGGCCGAGGACGTCGTCGGGGCTGGTGGGTTCCTCGATCCAGTACGGGTCGAACTCGGCCAGGGCCCGGGTCCAGCGGATCGCCTCGTCCACGTTCCAGCGCTGGTTGGCGTCGACGGCCAGGCGTACGTCCGGTCCGACGACGGCCCGGGCGACCCGGCAGCGGCGGATGTCGTCGGCGAGGTCGGCGCCGACCTTGAGCTTGATCTGCCGGAAGCCGTCGGCGACTGCCTGTGCGGCGAGCCGGCGGAGCTTGTCGTCGTCGTAGCCGAGCCAGCCCGGGGAGGTGGTGTAGGCGGGGAAGCCGCGCTCCAGCAGCCTTCGGCGGCGCTCCCCGGCTCCTTCCCGCCCGCGTCGGAGCAGGGCGAGGGCTTCTTCGGGGGTGAGCGCGTCGGTGATGTACCGGAAGTCGATCTGGCGGACCAGCCATGCGGGTTCGGCGTCGGCGAGCAGCTGCCACAGGGGCTTGCCCGCCCGCCGGGCGGCGAGGTCCCAGACGGCGTTGACGACGGCCCCGATCGCCATGTGCATCATGCCCTTCTCGGGGCCGAGCCAGCGGAGTTGGCTGTCGCCGACCAGGTCCCGGAAGAGCGTGCCGGGGTCGGCGCAGAGTGCCGCCACGTCGCGGCCGAGCACATGGTCCCGCAGGGCGTCGATCGCGGCGACCTGGACGTCGTTGCCCCGTCCGATGGTGAAGACGAACCCGTGTCCCTCGTGCCCGTCGGCGGCGTCGGTGCGCAGCACGACGTAGGCCGCCGAGTAGTCGGGGTCCGGGTTCATCGCGTCGGAGCCGTCCAGCTCGCGCGAGGTGGGGAAACGGATGTCGCGGGTGTCGACCGCGGTGACGCGGGCGGGGGCCTGGGACACTGAAGTCCTCTCGTTTCGCGTCAATTTGATGAGATATCAGTCCTGCGCTCGGCCCGTCGTCACACGGGCGATCATGAGGGCGACGAGGATGATCCCGCCGTAGATGGCCTGGATCCAGAACGACGGCACCTGCGCGAGGGTGAGCAGGTTCTGTACGACGCCCAGGAGGAGGACTCCGGTGAGGGCCCCGAACATGGTGCCCTTGCCGCCGTCGAGGCCGATGCCCCCGATCACCGCGGCCGCGAACACCGTGAAGATCATGTTCTGGCCCTGGTTGGCGCTGATCGCGCCCACGTACCCGGTCTGCAGGAGGCCGCCGACCGAGGCGAGGACACCCGCGATCACGTACACGCCGAGCATCACCCGGTCGACGGGGATCCCGGCCGCCCGGGCCGCTTCCGCGTTGCCGCCGATCGCGTACAGGGCGCGGCCGACGCGGTGGTACCTCAGTACGAACCCGGTGACGGCGAAGGCGGCCGCCGCGAGCCACACGGACATCGGGACGTTCAGGAAGGTGGTGGTGGCGAGGGTGTAGAAGCTGTCGGGCATGCCGAACAGGGTCCTGCCCTTGGTGGCGCCGACCAGCAGGCCGCGCAGCACGATGAGCATCGCGAGCGTCACGATGAACGCGTTGAGCCGGAACCTGACGACCAGGATGCCGTTGAAGGCGCCGACCACCGCGCCGACGACGAGGACGGCGAGCAGGGCGAGTCCGGGCGGGAGGCCGGTGCCCCAGCCGGACTGGTCCGCGGGCAGCACCAGCAGGGCGCCGACGGCCGGCGCGATGCCGACGACCGACTCCAGCGACAGGTCGAACCTGCCGGTGATCAGCACCAGGGACTCGGCGAGCACAACCATCGCGAGGGCGGCGGAGGCCCCGAGGACGGAGATGAGGTTGCCCTCGGTGAGGAACGAGTCGTTGACCATCGCGCCGAGCACGAGAAGCAGCACCAGCGCGGGGACCAGGGCGAGTTCGCGGGCCCGGCGCAGCAGGACCGTTCTGGCCGACCGGGAATCGGGGGTCTTCGCGGGCGCGAGCGGCGGGGCCGCCCGGGTGTCAGCCATGGTCAACTCCTTCGATGGAGGCGATCAGCTCGTGGTCGCGCCAGCCGGCCGGGTGCTCGGCGACGACACGGCCGTGGAAGAGGACGAGCACGCGGTCGCAGCGTCTGAGGTCGTCGAGCTCGTCGGAGACGACCAGGACGGCGGTGCCGTCGTCGCGGGCGCTGTCCATGCGGGCGAGCAGTGACTCCTTGGACTTCACGTCGACGCCGGCGGTGGGGTTGATCAGCACGAGCAGCCGGGGATCGGAGGCGAGGGCGCGGGCCATGACGACCTTCTGCGCGTTGCCCCCGGACAGGTCCGCCACGGGCTGGTCGGGGCCCTCGGCGTGGATGTCCAGGCGGTCGATCAGCTCGGCGGCGACGCCGCGCCTGCGGTCCGTGGCGACGAGGCCGAAGCGGCCGAGCCGGTCCAGCACGCTCAGGGTGGCGTTGTCGCCGATGCTCATGCCCGACACCAGGCCCTGGTCGTGCCGGTCGCGCGGGACGCATCCGACACCCGCGTCCAGGGCCGCCCGTACGTCACCGAACGGCAGCCGCTCGCCGTCGAGTCGGGCCGTTCCCGCGGTCGGGGTGTGCAGTCCCGCGAAGGACTCGGCCAGCTCGGTCCTGCCGCTGCCGCTGGAGCCGGCGAGTCCGAGCACCTCGCCGCGGCGGACGCTGAGGTCGACGTTCTCGTACGCCGGTGAGGTCAGCCCCCGCACCTCCAGCAGGACCGGTGCTCTCTCGTCAACTCGCAAGCCTCCGTTGGTGAGTTCGGTGACCGACTCGCCGGCCATGGCCTCCACCAGCGCCGCCTTCGGCAGGTCGGCGACGGGGGCGGTGGTGATCCAGCGGGCGTCGCGCAGCACGGTGACCTTCTGGCAGACCTCGTACACCTCCTGGAGGTGGTGGGAGATGAACAGGAAGGTGACACCGTTGTCCTGCAGCGCGCGCATACGGGTGAACAGCCGGTCGATCTCCCGGTTGTCGAGCTGGGCGGTGGGTTCGTCCAGGACGATGAACCGGGCGCCGAAGCTGAGCGCCCTTGCGATCTCCACCAGTTGGCGGTCCTCGACGGCGAGGTCGGCGGTGCGCGCCTCCGGGTCGACGCGCACGCCCCAGGTCCCGAGCAGTTCGGCGGCCTCGGTGCGCAGCCTGCGCCAGCTGATGAAGCCGCGGTCGAGCGGCTGCCGGTTGAGGAAGAGGTTCTCGGCGACCGTCAACTCCGGTACGACCGTGGGCCTCTGGTACACGCAGGCGACCTTGCGGCGCCAGGCGTCCCGGTCGGCGAGCGGTGGCGCGGGCTCGCCGTCGAAGCGGACGGCGCCCCGGTCCGGCGCCTGGAGGCCGGTGAGGATGTTCACCAGGGTGGACTTGCCGGCGCCGTTGCGGCCGACCAGGGCGTGGGACTCGCCCGGCAGCACGGTGAGCCGGCCGTCGGCGAGGGCGACCGTGGGGCCGTAGCGCTTGACGATGCCCGAGGCTTCGACCAGTGGAGTGCTCATCGGACCGTGTTGCCCCACAGCTTGGGGTCGTCGACGTCGGCCTTGGTGACCAGGGGCGCGGGCAGCTCGTCCTCCAGGATGCCGCTGGGCAGCCGGACGATCGTGGAGCCGTGGTCGGTCGGGCCGGGCTGGAAGGTCCTCCCCTGCATGGCCGCCTTGATGTAGTAGAGGCCGTACTTGGCGTAGGCGTCGGCCGGCTGGGAGACGGTGGCGTCGATCTCGCCCTTGCGGATGGCGTCGTACTCCTGCGGGATGCCGTCGTTGGAGACGATGACGACGTGGCCCCGCTGCCCGGCCGGCTTCAGCATCCTCTTGGACTTCAGGGTCTGCAGGGCCGGCGCCAGGTAGACACCGCCCGCCTGCAGGTAGATGCCCTTGATGTCGGGGTTGGCGCCCAGCAGTGTGTCCAGCTTGGCGGCGGCGGTGTCGGACTCCCACTTGGCCGGGATCTCCAGCACCTTGAGTCCGGGGTACTTCTTCCTCACGCACGACCGGAAGGCCTCGGAGCGGTCACGGCCGTTGACCGAGGCGAGGTCACCCATGATCTGCACGACCTTGCCGCTGCTGACGTGCTGCCCGAGATAGTCGCAGGCCTTCTCGCCGTAGGCCACGTTGTCGGCGCGCACCACCATGGCGACCTTGCCCTTGTCGGGGGCGACGTCCACGGCGACGACCGGCACGCCCCTGCGCTGGGCCTGGTCGAGTCCCGCCTCGATGGCGGCGCTGTCCAGCGGGGCGACGACCAACCCCTTGACGCCCTGCGTGAGTTCGTTGTCGATGTCGGTGATCTGCTGCGAGGGGTCGCTGTTGGAGTTGACCGTCTTCAGCGTCTGGACGCCCTCCGACCTGGCCATCCTGGGGACGTAGTCGTTGTACGACTGCCAGAACGGCGAGGTCAGCAGCGGCAGGATCACGCCGACCTTGCCGGTGCCGCCGCTGCCGGTGCTCGCGGTGTCCTTGGTGCTGCCGCACGCGGCGAGCACGAGGGAGGTGCCGGCGGCCAGTGCCGCCATGACGGTGATCCGGGACCTGCTGCGCTTCCTGACTGTGCTGGCGGGCATCTCGCGACTCCTCGTCGAGGGTGGTCGAGCGGAGGGGGGTTCGAGGGTGGTCGAGCGGAGGGGGTTCGAGGGTTCGAGCAGAGGGCGATCAGGGGCGGGGCTCAAGCAGATGTCCGCATACTTATCAGACCACTCAGCCGGAATGACACCCTCTTGCAGCGAGAAATCCGGCCACTCGTCCATAGTGGTCGGACCACTCCGGTGGTTAGACTGCGACGCACCCGGTGACTGGAGGAGTGGCGTGGACGAGGCAGCCCCGCAGAAGGGCACGGTGACCCAGCGCGCCATCGAGGCAATCAAGGCGATGATCGCCGAGGGCCGGCTGGAGCCGGGCCAGCGGCTGCCCACCGAGCGGGATCTCGCCGCGCAGCTGGGCATCTCGCGCAGCTCGATGCGGGAGGCGATCCGGGCGCTGACGGTCCTGGGCGTCCTGGAGGCCCGGCACGGCTCCGGCATCTACGTCACGGCCCTGGAGGCCGGCGACCTGCTGGAGACGTTCGGGGTGGTCGCGGACCTGTCCCGGGGGCCGCGTCTGGTGGAACTGCTGCAGGTACGCCGGATCCTGGAGTCCACGGCGACCGCGCTGGCCGCTGCCCGGATCACCGAGGACCAACTGGCGTCTGTGGCAAAGCACTTGGCGGCGATGAACGCCACCGACGACCCCGAGGAGATCCTCGCCCACGACATCGCCTTCCACCGCGAGATCGCGGCGGCCGCCGGCAACGAGACGATGGCCGCCATCCTGGAGGGCCTGTCCTCGCGCACCTTCCGCGCCCGCGTCTGGCGCGGCTACCAGGAGGAGGGCGCCTTCGCGCGCACCCGCCGCGAGCACGCCGCCATCCACCGTGCCCTGACCGCCCGCGACCCGGAGGCGGCACGGACGGCGGCGGCGGCCCATGTGGGCGAGGTGGAGGAGTGGCTGCGGACGCAACTCGCCCACGGACGAACGGCGCCGGCTCCTGTCGAGGACGGCGCGGGGCCTAGCGCCGACGGCGGCTGAGCGGCGGCGGTGCGGGTTCCTCGGGGGCCAGGCGTTCGGGGGCCGGTCGCTCGAGGGCCAGGCGCTCGGGAGCCGGTAGCCGCCGTGGCCGGTGATTGCGGCTCACGGGGGCGCCGCTGCGGGGGCGGTCGTGCGCGGGTCGGCGGCGAGGGGGTACCTCGGCCGGTCGCTCCGGGCGTCGTACAAGGTCAGCCATGCGGGCTGGTCGCTCGGGCGTCGTACAGGGCCGGGCCTGTTCCCGGAAGCGCGCCCGGGGCCGTTCAGGCGTGGACGAGTTCCAGCGTCTTCCTCAGGTTGTGCTCGGCGATGCCCGCCATGAACGTCCGATCGGGGAAGTCGCCGTCCAGCAGTCGCAGCGGGCCCGCCGTCAGCGAGAGCCGCTGCGCCAGCGTGTAGAGCGCGAGCCGGTCCTCGTCCAGTCCGTCCTCCGCCGGCGGCCGGTAGGCGTCGTGCAGGCGGATCCGCAGAAAGACGTGCTCCCACTCGACGTCGAAGTACATCGTGCCCTCGATGTCGATCAGCACGGGGTTCCCCCCTGCGTCGACCAGCACATGGTCGGGCCCCAGTTCGCCGTGCACGACCGCGTACTCCGCGCGTGGCCGTACCGCCGCCGCGAGATCCAGCAGCCGCTCCTCCAGCCGGTCGCGGGCTCCCGCGATCCGCGGATCACGCGAGGCCGCCTCGGCGAGGTCCCGCAGCGCACGGTCCAGGACGACTCCCTCGCAGGACGTCCCGCGCGACGTGTCTCCGCGCT
This sequence comes from Streptomyces sp. NPDC004561, assembly GCF_053602155.1. Taxonomy (NCBI): domain Bacteria; kingdom Bacillati; phylum Actinomycetota; class Actinomycetes; order Kitasatosporales; family Streptomycetaceae; genus Streptomyces; species Streptomyces sp. NPDC004561. The sequence goes on along the minus strand of NZ_JBSGDB010000058.1, from coordinate 21,839 downwards.
CGACCACGGCCACCTTGCCGTACGTGGGCGCCCGGTGACCCCGCATCGCTCGCAGCGCCTCTTCGAGCCCGGCCAGCACCGGGGCGGCCGCGCGCGGGTCCCGGGCGAGCAGTCTCTCCAGGTTCTCGCCCCGGACGTCCTCGACGATCGCGAGGTCGGCCGGGCAGTGGACGCCGTCGCCGTCGAGGAGAAGGACCTCCGGGACGCGGACGCCGAGTGCGTGCAGCCGGGTGTGCGCGGCCTCGAACAGGTCGAGCCCGAGACCGGGTGAGAACGGGTCGGTGAGGTCGTCGTCGCCCTCGGCGGCCGGCCAGTAGTTCTCGGCGCCGTCCCACAGGTAGGCGATCGCACTCGTCGCGTCGTCCATCACCAGGCGGTACACGCCCTTCTTGCTCCCACCCGCAAGCCGCTCGACCGCCCCCAGCCGCCGCCCGCCACCCAGCGCGGCCCGCGCCGCGCCCGCCAGTCGCTCCCGCGTCGCTCGCCTGCCCGTCACGTCCGGAACCCCCTGGGCCGTCCGCGCACGCAGCGCTGTGACGTGGTGCGGGAACACGATGAGACCCGTTGCCGCGTCACTGCGCCGCCACCTGGTGGTCCACGGGGATGCCCAGCCGTCCGGCCACGGTGGTGAGGGCCGTTCCCAGGGGGAGGGCGACCCGGGTGCGGGCGTGCCGGTCGCCCCTGGTCGCGTCCCGGTTGACGATCAGCACCGGCTTACCGTCCTGGGCGGCCTGGCGGACGAACCGGAGTCCGGACATCACCGTCAGTGAGGACCCCAGGACGAGCAGCGATGCCGCCTCACGGACCAGCGTGCGGCAGTGCTCGACCCGCTGCGGCGGAACGGACTCGCCGAAGAACACCACGTCCGGTTTGAGGATGCCGCCGCAGATCGTGCAGGGCAGCACGCGGAAGTCTCCGACCTGTCCGTCGGTGAGGTCGGCGTCACCGTCCGGATTGATGCCGGCGGCGACCGGCTCGAATCCCGGATTGGCCTCCTCCAGCCGCCGGGCGAGTTCACGGCGCGGGCTGGAGGCGCAGCAGGAAAGGCAGACGACCCGGTCCAGGCTCCCGTGGAGTTCCACGACGCCGTCGCTGCCGGCGGCCTGGTGCAGGCCGTCGACGTTCTGGGTGATCACACCCGAGAGCAGGCCGTGCCGCCCGAACGCGGCCACGGCCCGGTGCCCGGCGTTGGGGCGGGCGCGGCCGAAGGTGCGCCAGCCGAGGTGGCTGCGCGCCCAGTACCGGCGCCGGGCCTGGGTGCTGGAGGTGAAGTCCTGGTACGTCATCGGGGTGTGCCGGCTCAGGCTCCCGCCCTCGCCCCGGTAGTCGGGGATGCCGGACTCCGTGGAGATGCCCGCGCCACTGAGCACCAGCACATCACCGGTGCTCAGCGCACCGGCGACCGGCTCCAGGTCCGTGGTGCCCGGCGGCAGGTCCTCGGTGGGGGTCCAGCTCAGAGTGGGGCGCATGCGCATGCAACAAGAGTACGGAACAGGCCGCGCTCACCCGTTCCCGTCGGTGATGGTGAGGTGGCGGATCTACCACTCGGTGGAGAACCGCCGCTCCCGCGCGTCCGGCGGAAGGCCGGCGATCATCCCTGGCAGACCTCCACGCTCCACCTCGGAGCGGTGCGCCAGCACTGCGGCGATCTTCTGCTCCACCCAAGGGCCGACGTCGACCGTCACGGTGATCTGATCGTCCGGAACGCTGTACACCGCCTTGCGCGGTCCGATCACGTCCCTTCACCGGCGCTGATCTCACAACGACAGCCAGGGCAGCGGGCTCGGATCGAACTCCTTCAAGGCCGGGTCCTACATGGTCCAACTCCACTGGCAGAGCGGTCGCGTAGCGACTGTCTTCAGCCCAGGTGCCACAGCGCGTACACCGCGACGAGGAGGAGAAGTCCCGCACCCGCCATGACAGCGCCCAGGAACCGCAGATACCCGGGAGTCGCGAAGAAGGTCGGAGCCCCGCCGAGACGCCCCATCGCCATCGACGACTCCTCGTTCCTGCGCCGAATGCGTTCGGCTCTGCGAGTGGTGATCCCCCGTACATCGAAGGCCCAACTCAATCCGCACCACAGGGCGACCACGCCTCCCAGCGCGAAGACGATGTCGATCAGCGGGGACGGTCCGTGTGTCCCAGCGGCGAAGTGCTGCATTTTCTTGGCGTTCCTTTCGTCGTTCCGCGCCTCGGTCGGTCCAGGATTCCCATGGGCGTCCAGTGCGCGTCGATCAGACACGGGCTGGCAGGGCGAGCACGGCGCTGTGCGAATCAGCAGCAGAGGACCTGCGCCACGGCCTGGCTGAAGTCGCCGGCCGTGAGTGCCTTGGCCGGGATGGTGAAGTACACCGTTCCGGCGTCACCCCAGCCCCATCCGAGTTCGGCGTCCTCGGCAAGCTGGAGCAGATGCACGGCCGGGCCGTCGGCGTCGCGGGACGACACCCTGAGCGTGTACGAGGTGTCCGGCCAGCCGAAGGCGCAGTGACTGCCGGCGGTGTTCCCGTCGAGATCGCTCATCTCCTCGAGAATGAGCGACGCCGCACCCCAGTGCTGCTCACGGTCGAACTCCACGTCCTCGTCCTCCACGTCCCAGCAGTCCGGGAGCATGGTGGTCGCAACCGCGTGGACGGGAGTAGCCGGGTAGCTTCTCGCCGGTTCGGGTGCCGTCGTCTCGACTGCCCGTGCCGGGTCGACGGAGATGACGCGGCATACCCCAGGTGGGGACACGTCCAGTTGGCGGTACTCCTCGTACGGCAAGTCCGGGTCGAGGTAGAAGAAATTGAGCAGGCCAGGCCGTATGGGCAGTTCGTCCCCCAGCCCGGCAGCGAGAGCATCGGTGTCCAGTACGGCGAGCAGGGACAACGGAACCCCGCTCTGTTCGGGCCAGCAGGTCCCCGGTCCGAGGAGGGCGGGCCCACCGAGTCGGCATTGACCAGTGGCCTGGGTACTTCCCGATGGGCGCACCAACTGAAAGCCGCGGCGGGCCATGGCAGCGAACTGCCGACCGGCCTTCTCGCCGAGCCGTTCTGTGCAGACGCGGCTCAAGCCGGCAGGGTCATCGAACTGCATGCCAGGATCTTCTCAACCCCCCTTCGGTCTTGACCACTTGGGTCCCAGGCGTACCCGAGTACGCCTGTCAGGCCACTGTGACCAGAGCGGCGGCCGTCAAGCCGGCCAACCACTGGATCTGCGCCATGCCCTTGCGCCAGCCCGCCGCTCGCGCACGCCACTTGGCCTACCGGTAGAAGACCGCCACGCCTCCATGATGTGAGCACGCCCCCTGGTGGTGGGCGGCGTAGGAGTAGGTGCCGTCGTTACAGAGGGCGGTGGCGCCGTTTCCGGCGCTGCCTGAACCGCCCGAGGAGCTCGAGTCGCCGCCGCTGGAAGAGCCGCCGTACGAGCCCGTGCCGCTTCCCGAACCCGCGGCGGCCGCGTGGGCGGTGACGGTCACCTTCACTTTGACCGTCTTCGTCGCCGTCACAGTCGGCGCGGGCTCCGGCGACGCCGACTCCGTGGCCGTGGCTGTGGCCGTCGCGGTGACGGTCGCCGTCGGCTGCACCTTGGCGGCCGCCGGCTTCGTAACGTTTCCGTTGCCCTGGCCGCCGGCGCCGATGCCGAGGAAGAAGGCGAGACCGATCGCGGAGAACACGTACCGCTTCCGCGCCCACCTGGGGGTCGGGGCGGATGGCTGTGGCGGCATGGCGTACGGGTTGGTCATGTGTCCCCCCTAGGACGCGGACGAAGTGGCCGAGCGAGCGTGCGGCCGTTCGCATGTAGTTGCATCTCGCACGCAGTTCGCGCTGCAGGATCATATGTGGTTGAAGCGTGAAGAGAAAGTAGGTCTCCCGTAAAGGCCGAGTCGAGGTGTCGGCTCAGCCCAGCCCGGGCAGGCCACGTAGTTCCCCGATGCGCAGAAGCCGTGCGAAGCCGAGGAACAGCAGCGCCATGGCGATGCCGCCCGCTGTCAGGGAGACGACCGGCGTCCAGGAGGCCGATGTCAGGCCCTTGCCGCAGGAGCGGGCGATGAGCCAGCCGGCGGCCCCTGCGCCGGTGGCGGCGGCGGTCAACTTGGCGTAGGTGCGGCAGATGCGCCGGCCGTCGAGGAGTCCGTCGGTGCGCGGCCAGCAGCCCGACGCCCAGTGCCGCGGCCTGGAGGGTGTTCCGGATCAGTCCGGTGGCGCGGGAGACCACCGTCCCGGCGGCCATGAGCGCGGACGACCGCAACACCCCGGCGTCTTTCGTCCGTTTGGGCGCGGCGTGCTTTCCGTGGCGCGTGCTCGGTCGCTCTGACCGGTCGGGCGGTGTCTTCTCGATCACGGGCTCAATCTACGTTCCAAGTCCCCTTGGTTCAGGGGGACTTCAGGTCCCGGTGGGACTGTCCGGAGCCCTGATCACGTTGGCGGGGAAAGGGTTGGGCGGACTAATGATCGAGCTGCTAGCTTTTGGTCGACCGCGACCCCGTCCCAGGAGGTGAGACCCGTGAACGCTGTATCCGTATGGGTGCTCCCCCTTGTCGTCACGGTCGGGCGGCTGACGTAGGTGTCGCCGGGAGCGGCCCGTCAACGAGGCACTCCCGAAAGGCAACACCCCATGCATACTTTGAACTTCACTGCTGAGACGACGTCGAACGGTGTCGTCGAACGCGACTTCATGGTCGGCGATGTCCCCGGCGTACTCTGGTCACCCGCGTCCGGCCCCGATCGCGCACCCCTGGTGCTGATGGGCCACGGCGGCGGCACGCACAAGAGGTGGCCGGCGATGACAGGCCGCGCGCACCTCCTCGTGACCCGCTGCGGCTTCCACGTCGCCTGCATCGACGCGCCCGGCCACGGCGACCGGCCGCGCACGGCGCACGACGAGCGGGAGATCGACGCACTGTTCGAGGCGAGGGAGGCGGGCGAGCCGGAAGGCCCGATCGTCGTCCGCTACAACGCCCACCTGGCGCAGCGCGCCGTACCCGAGTGGCAGGCGACCCTGGACGCCCTCCAGGGACTGCCGGAGATCGGCGCCGAGGGACCGGTCGGCTACTTCGGGCTGAACATGGGCACCGCGATCGGGGTGCCGCTGACGGCTGCCGATCCCCGGATCACCGCCGCGGTCTTCGGTCTCCACTGGCCCGATGCCCTGGCCGAGACGGCGCGGCGGATCACCGTTCCGATCGAGTTCATGCTCCAGTGGGACGACGAGCACATCCCGCGCGCATCGGGCCTGGCGCTGTTCGACGCCTTCGCCTCCAAGGAGAAGACGCTGCACGCCAACGCGGGCCGGCACAAGGAACTGCCCAGGTTCGAGGCCGACGGAGCGGTCCGGTTCTTCGCCCGGCACCTCGGCCGGGCGGGCGCGTCATAGGCCTGACCCGAGCGGCATCGGCGTCCGGCTCATCGGTCGGGCGCCGGTGCCCCGGGGCCCCAGGCCGCTTCGGCAGGGGTCGGGACGTGGTCACACCGGGTGGCTGTCCATCGACGTACCGAGCCACTCCAAGTCGCCGGCTCGGGCCGGTGGTTCACTCCTCCCGCAGGCTCGTCACCAGGTCGCGTGGCAGGCCGTGGGTGTCGTGGAGGTAGTGGAAGTCCTCATCAGTCAGCGGGCCCCGGAACCGGGGGCGGGCGAGCACCTGCCGGCCGTGTTCCAGGAGCCGTCCGAACCGGCGCTCCTCGTCGAGCAGCAGCCGGCGTACGTCGGCCGGTTCCACGTGCTGCCGGAAGTGGTCCAGGGTGTGGGTGATCAACAGGTCCGGCAGGTCTCCGAGGCTGCGCGAGGGGTCGTCCCGCCAGAGCACCGTGAGCACCCGCCTCAGCAGCCGGCGCGGCACATAGCCCCTTCCGGTGCCGGCCGGGCGCACCCCGTCGCCGATGACCACGACGGCCGAGCGCAGGTGGTCGTAGACCAGCCGCAGCGACGGTTCGTCCAGCGGCCACAGGGACGGCACATGGCGGCGCCAGGGGTCGAAGACATCGCCCTCGAACACGGACGACCTGCCCTGGAGCAGCGAGGCGAGCCGCTCCACGCCGAGTCCGGTGTCGACGTTGTGCTGGGGCAGCGGCACGAGGGAGCCGTCCTGGAGCCGGCGATGGCGCATCATCACGTGGTTCCACACCTCCACCCAGCGGTCGTCGCGGGTGGGTGTCGAGCGGGGCGGGGTGTCACCGGTCCACAGGAAGATCTCCGAGTCGGGCCCGCACGGGCCGACCGGTCCGTTGGACCACCAGTTGTCCTCCACGGTCAGCTCGACGGGCACGCCGCGGTCCTGCCACACCCGCAGGGAGGCGGTGTCCGGTCCGACCCGCTCGTCCCCGCCGTGGACGGTGGCGTGCAGCAGACCCGGATCGACGCCCAGCCCCTCGGTGAGCAGTCCGTACCCCCAGTCGAGGCTCTGGTCGCCCTCGTAGTCGCCGAGCGACCAGGTACCGAGCATCTCGAAGACGGTCAGATGGGTGGTGTCGCCGACCTCCTCCAGGTCCGTGGTGCGCAGACAACGTTGCACGTTGACCAGCCGCCTGCCCAGCGGATGGGGGCGCCCCTCCAGATACGGAGTCAGCGGATGCATGCCGGCGGTGGTGAACAGGGTGGAGTCCCCGGGTGGTGGCAGGAGGGTGGAGCCGGTGATCCGGCGGTGACCGCGCTCCTCGAAGTACTCGACGAACCTGCGGACCAGTTGCTCGGTGTTCATGGGGGTGGCTCCTTCGCGGCAGAGCGGGGAGGCACCGGAGAACGGGACCGCGCGGTCGTCGCACCGGGGCGAGCACACGGGAACGCCACGGAACCACCGACGGGCCGTTTCCGGTCGCCGGTGGGAAAGTGGAGGTCAGGCGGCGGCAACCGGCGAGCTGGTCGCTCGCGCGGTCGCGATGGTGCTTCGGCCGGTGACGTTCATGCGGGTGACGATAACGCGCCGTGCCGCGCGGGGCACATGGATTTCCCCGCGCGGCGCGTGCTCAGCCCCTGCGCAGCCGCAAGGTCATCAGCTCGAACGGCCGCAGCCGTACGGTGATCCGGTCACCGTCGCGGACCGGCGGCTCGGCGTCGCCGATCGGCCGTTCCAGCAGGTCCGTGCCGGTCACGTCCGCGACCTCGAACCCGGCCGTGAGGGTGCCCCGGGCCCGGCCGCCGTGGGCCTCGTGGAAGCGGACCACCACGTCACCGCTGCCGTCGTCGGCGAGCTTGACCGCCGTGACCACGATCGCGTCGTTGTCCACCGTGACCAGCGGCGCGACCTCGTGGGCGCCGGTCGTGCGCCGTTCCGGCAGGTTGATCCGCCAGCCCTCGCGGACCGCGTCGCCGATCGAGGCGCCGGGGATCAGGGCGTGCCGGAAGCGGTGGACGCCCTGGTCGGTCTCGGGGTCGGGGAAGCGCGGGGCGCGCAGCAGGGAGACGCGCACCGTGGTGGTCGTACCCCGGTCGCCGTCGCCGCGGACGGTGCGGGTCACGTCGTGGCCGTACGTCGAGTCGTTGACGATCGCCACGCCCCAGCCGGGCTCCTCCAGGTGCACGAAGCGGTGGTTGCAGGCCTCGAACTTGGCCGCCTCCCACGAGGTGTTGGTGTGCGTGGGACGGTAGAAGTGCCCGAACTGGGTCTCGGACGCGTACCGTTCGGCGTGCAGGTCGAGCGGGAACGCCAGCTTCAGGAACTTCTCCGTCTCGTGCCAGTCGACCTCGGTGTCGATGACCAGCCGCCGCTCCCCCGGTGGCAGCGCCAGCACCTGGGTGACCCGGGAGGCGCCGAAGGAACGGACGATCCGCACCGACGCCCCGTCGTCCCCGGCGCTCACCTCGTCGGTCCCGGTGAGGTCGGTGACGCTGTTGCGGTAGAAGGAGTCGACGTCCCAGGCGTCCCACATGTTCGGGAAGTCCGGGTGCAGTTGGAGGAGGTTGGCGGTCGCGCCGGGGGCGAGGGTCTCGCGGTCGGCGTCGAGGTCGTAGGCGGAGACGACCAGTCCGCGGGCGTCGATCTCGACGCGGAGCAGGCCGTTGTCCAGGACGTGTCCGCCCCCGGCCCGGGGTGACAGCCCGGTGCCCCGCGCCGACCTCCGTACGCCGGCTCCTCCGGCGGGCACCCCGTCGCGGTCGTGCGGAGCCGGGTTGAAGACCAGTTCCCGGGTGCCTTCCCCGGCCAGTGCCCGCTGGGCCGCGGCGATGATCCCGTTCAGCTCCCCGGCGACGCGCTCGTACGTCGCCCGGGCCTCCCGGTGCACCCAGGCGATGGACGAGCCGGGCAGGATGTCGTGGAACTGGTGCAGCAGGACCGTCTTCCAGATGCGGTCCAACTCCTCGTACGGGTAGCGGAATCCCGCGCGTACGGCCGCGGTCGCCGACCACAGTTCGGCCTCCCGGAGCAGGTGTTCGCTGCGGCGGTTGCCCTGCTTGGTCTTCGCCTGGCTGGTGAGGGTGGCGCGGTGCAGTTCGAGGTACAGCTCGCCGACCCAGACGGGCGGGTCGGGGTACTCGGCCTCGGCCTGCTCGAAGAACGCGCGGGGTGTCTCCCAGGCGACGGTGGCCGAGCCTTCGAGATCGCGCAGCCGGGCGGCCTTGGCGACCATCTCGCGGGTGGTGCCGCCGCCCCCGTCGCCCCAGCCGGTGGGCGCGAGGGAGTGCCGGGCCCTGCCCTTGTCCTTGAAGTTCCGTGCCGCGTGGGCGATCTCGCCGCCCTTCATGGAGCAGTTGTAGGTGTCGACGGGCGGGAAGTGCGTGAAGATCCGGGTGCCGTCGATGCCCTCCCACTGGAAGGTGTGGTGCGGGAACCTGTTCGTCTGGGACCACGAGATCTTCTGTGTCAGCAGCCACTTGGAGCCGGCCGCCTTGATGATCTGCGGGAGGCCCGCGGCGAATCCGAAGGTGTCCGGCAGCCAGGCCTCCTCGTTCTCGATGCCGAACTCGTCGAGGAAGAAACGCTTTCCGTGCACGAACTGCCGGGCCATCGCCTCCGAGCCGGGCATGTTGGTGTCCGACTCCACCCACATCCCGCCGGCCGGCACGAACCGTCCGTCCGCCACCGCCTTCTTCACCCGTGCCCACACCTCGGGCCGGTGCTCCTTCACCCACGCCCACTGCTGCGCCTGGGACATCGCGAACACGAACTCCGGCTCGTCCTCGACGAGCGCGGTCATGTTGGACGTCGTACGGGCCACCTTGCGGACCGTCTCCCGCAGCGGCCACAGCCACGCCGAGTCGATGTGGGCGTGCCCGACGGCGCTGATCCGGTGCGCGGACGGCACGGCGGGCGCCGAGAGCACACCGGTGAGCCGCTCCCGGGCCCGCTCCGCCGTGCCGTTCACGTCCTGTAGATCGACGGCGTCCAGCGCCCGCTCGACCGCGCGCAGGATGTCGTGACGGCGTGCGGAGTCCACGGGCAGCTCGGCCATCAGCTCGCCGAGCACCTCCAGGTCGAGGACCAGGTGCCACACCGTCTCGTCGAGGACGGCGAGGTCCATGCGGGTGAGCGTGTACTGCGGCTCGTGCCCGGCGGTGTCCTTGTCGCCGAGCCAGGTGGGCCGGAACGGGTGGTAGTCGAGGATGACCGGGTTGGAGGCGGCCTCGATGTGCAGGCGCACCTCCTCGCCGCCCGCGACGGGCGCCCCGACGCGCACCCACTGGTTGCGGGGGTTGAGGCCCTTCACCGGGGTGCCGTCGGGCCGGTAGACCAGGCCCTCGCACTGGAAGCCGGGCATGTTCTCGTCGAAGCCCAGGTCGAGCAGGGCCTCGACGGTCCTCCCGGCCCACGCCTCCGGCACGGTCCCGGTGACCCGGAACCAGCTCGTGCCCCAGGGAGCACCCCAGCGGGCGCCCACCTCGATCGGCTCGGGCTCGGCGGCGAGTCCCTCCGCGACCGGCACGGGTTCGCCGGGCGCGTGCCACACCGCGACCTGAAGCGGCATGGACTCGGGGTACACGGCGGGGCGGATGCGTTCGTCGAGGACGCGCCGGAGGCGGGCTTCCACCAGAGTGCGGTCGTCATGCATGCGGGGTGCTCCCTGCTGGGTTCCGGATGATCACCAGGTGTGGGTGACGGTCACGGGGGCCGACGAGGTGTACAGCTCCCCTACGGCGCGCACCTCCAACCGTGCCGCCCGTTCGCCCTGCTCGGGCCGGAGGCCGGTGAGGAAGTACGCCCGCTGGCAGGTGGCGCCGAGGAAGCGGCGGGTGCCGTCGGGGAGGAGGCGGTGCAGGGTGTGGTGGCGGACGCTGCCGGGGGCGGCGTGCCAGGCGAGGCGGAGGTCGCCGCCGCTCGCGGCGGTGACGCGGGCGCCGGAGGGGGCGGCCGGGGTCGGTGGGGTGCCGGCGGGGCGGACGGCGAGGCCGCCGAGCCGCCAGCGCACGGGCGTCTTGGTGGCGGTGAGGCGGATGCCGAGGGCGTGCACGGTGCCGGACATCCCGGTGATCGGCACGGTCACGGTGTCCCAGCCGTTGACCGACTTCACACCACCACCAGGTCGGTGCGTGTTGACCGAGTTCACGGCCCGATAGGTGTACGGCGGTGTCGCACCCGCGCCGCTCGGCCCGGCGGTGGCGACGGCGAGCTCTACGTTCACACTCCCAGCCTCGGCCCGGTAGGTCAGCTCGACAACCGTGTCGGCGGCGATCGGCAACCGGGTCGCGTACAGGTCCACCTCCACTGGTTGATCCGGTTCACCGGCGATGAGCACGCTGTTCCCGCCGCGCCAGGCGTCGGCGAAGTCGAAGGACACCGTCGGCCGCTCCCCCGCCGTCCGCACCGCCCAGCGCCGCGAGGGCAGCCGGTCCTGGAGGCCGAGGTGGTTCCAGGGCGTGTCCGAGGCGACGGCTCCGTCCTCGTACCAGCGCAGCCCGTGCCCGGTGTTGAACACGCTCGCGAACGGCACGGAGGTCACGGTCGACCGGTCCGCGACCGACACCGCCGGCGACCGCCAGGGATCGCCCGGGTCCGGGGCCGAGGGGTCCAGCGAGCGCCCGGTCCAGAACCGGTCGTCGGCGGCGTGGAAGTCCTCGGGGGCGCGCTGCCCGTCGGGCAGGTGGTTGCGGGTCCACTCGGGCCGGTAGAAGCCGATCGAAGTGAGGTGCGGCTTGCCGGCGGGCACGATCGCGTCCCAGTCCACGAAGGTGCCGGACCCGTTGGACTCGACGTCGACTCCGGCCCACAACTCGTAGCGGATGCGCCCCAGTTGCTCCGCTCTCATGCCGGAGGAGGCCAGCGTGGCGGCGCTCCACCGGAAGTCGACGAACATGTCGTCGGCGGCCTGGAAGAACGCCTGGTTCTGGCTGTCCAGCGCGCCCTGCCAGCTCACCGTGCCGTTCACGGTCATCGCGTCGTACCAGGTCACCCGCTGCCCCTGGGCCGCCGCGAGTGCCTTCAGCTCCTTCACGAAGCCGAGCATGGCCGTGCCGAGCGCGGTGTTCCCGCCGTCCGTCTCGGCGTTCACGAACCAGCCGTCGAAGCCGTGGGCGGCGGCCACCGCGACGAGTTGCGCGGCGAGCGGGTGGTGCCCGGCGGCGTCCGTGCGCACGAGGTCGCGGGTCCACTGGAGCTGACCGCCGTAGACGGTGGGCGGCAGGAAGACGGTGCCGAGGACGGGGACGCCGTGCCGGTGGGCCGCGTCCACGACCGGTGCGTTCGGCGCGAGGATCAGGCCCTCGCCGGCCGAGCCTCCCCAGAAGACCAGCTCGTCGAGGTAGGCCCAGTGGGTGAGGGCGTAGTAGTCGGCGGTGGCCGAGCCCTGCGCGGGGTTGGACGAGGTGGACCCGAAGGAGACCAGGGCCTGGACGCGGGCCTGGCCGGAGCGGGCGGTGGGGTTGGCCGGGGCCGGGGTGAAGCGGGCGGCGAGCGGCACGGACGCGGCGTTGAAGGCGAGGTCGGGGTCGTCGGCCGCGCGCCAGGACTTCAGGCTGCGCCAGGTGATCCCGGGGGCGGGGCTGCCGGCGGGCAGGGAGTCCGGGTACCAGTAGGAGGCGTACGGCGGGGTCGCGGCGGCGGCTCGGGGGGCGGCGGCCGCGGGCAGGGAGGGGGCGAGGGCGGCCGCGGTGGCGGCGGCCAGGACGGTGCGTCTGCTGGGGTTCACGAGCGGGTGCCTCCTTGTGGGGTGGGGAGTACCTGGTCGGGAGTGACGACTTCGGTGATGCCGCGCGCGGCGAGGTGGTCCTTGTCGTCGGCGCGGGTGTCCAGCACGGTGGTGGGCCGGGCGCCGTCGGCGACGAGCCGGAAGAACGCGTCGAAGACCGGTCCGCCCGGGGCGCAGCGGGAGCGGTGGCCCGGCTCGGCGGGGACGACGACGGCGGTGGTGCGCACGGTGGGCGGATCGTGCCGCCGCCGGGCCGCCCCGGCCAGCACGTGCGCGAGGTCCTTGGGCCGCCGGTCGGCGGTCAGCAGACCGAGGGAGTACTCCAGTTCGGGGAAGTCGGCGAGGCCCCGGGAGACGTCGGAGGAGCACCACCAGGTGACGCCCCACAGGTCGGGGCAGTCGAGGACGTTGGTGACGGTCGCCTCGGCGAAGGCGGCGGCGTGCTCGGCGGGTACGAGGGGCGCGGGTGCGCCGACCTCCTGGAGCCACACCGGCCGGTGCGCCGCGTCCGCCCAGGCCTTGCTGAGTTCTACCAGGTAGGCGGCGTGGTGCTCGGCCGGCACGGAGGTAGGGCCGTGGCGCTGGGCGGTGCCGTTGAAGACCCAGGAGTGCACGGCGGTGAGGTCGCCCAGCCGGGCGGAGTGGGCGGGGGTGAAGGGCTGGTCGTCCTGGTACCAGGCGGCGTCGTAGGAGGCGTGCAGGTGCGGCCGGCCGGGGGCGCCCTCGGCACAGGCCGCGAGCATCCGGGTGAGCCAGCGCCCGGCCTCCTCGGTGGTGATCCGGTCGGGGTCGGGGTGCGGTCCGGCGGCGAACTGGTTGACCTCGTTGCCGACGGTCATGCCGATGAAGTTGGGCCGGTCGGCGAGGGCGGCGGCGAGGGTACGCAGATAGGCGGCCTGGCCGTCCACCACCCGCGGGTCGGTGAAGAGGTTGCGCCGGTGCCAGGTGCGGGTCCAGGCGGGGAGGAAGTCGAAGCTGCTCAAGTGGCCCTGCAGACCGTCCACGTTGACGTCGAGGCCGCGTTCGGCGGCCGCGTCGGCGAGGGCCACGAGCTGTTCGACGGCGCGGGGGCGGATCAGGGTGCGGTTGGGCTGGAAGTAGGGCCACAGCGGGAAGACGCGGATGTGGTCGAGGCCGAGCGCGGCGATCGCGTCGAGGTCGGCGCGCACGGAGTCGAGGTCGAAGTCGAGCCAGTGGTGGAACCACCCCTCGCTGGGGGTGTAGTTGACGCCGAAGCGCACGGCAGGTGACATGGGGATCCTGGTTCTGTCGTACCGGTGCGGGAGGGTCAGCCCTTGACCGCGCCCTCGCCGACGCCGCGGAAGAAGTACCGCTGGAGGCAGGCGAAGAGGGCGATGAGCGGCGCCACGGCGATCACCGTGCCGGCGGCGACCAGTCGTTCGTCGTTGGCGAAGGTGCCGTGCAGGTAGTCGAGGCCGATGGTGAGGGTGAACTTCGACGGGTCGCTGAGCACGATCAGCGGCCACAGGAAGTCGTCCCAGGCGCCCATGAAGGCGAAGATCGCGACGACGGCGACGGTGCCCCTGACCGAGGGCAGGGCGATGCGCAGGAACCGCTGCCAGGCGTTGGCGCCGTCGACGTAGGCGGCCTGCTCGATCTCGTAGGGCAGGTTGCGGAAGGCGTTGCGCATCAGCAGGACGTTCATCGCGCCGATCGCGCCGGGCAGGACGACGCCGACGAGCGTGTTGTTCAGGCCGAGTTCGCGCATGGTGGTGAACTGGGCGATGACGATGCCCTCGACGGGCACCAGCATCGCCAGCACGAAGGCGAGCGTGGCCGGCCGGCGGCCTCGGTAGCGCAGCCGGGCCAGCGCGTATCCCGCGAGCGCGGAACCGATGCAGTTGGTCACGACGTTGGCGGTGGCGACCTTCAGGGAGTTCAGGGCGTAGTCCCAGACGGGGATGGTGTCGGCGACCCGGGTGTAGTTGTGCAGGGTGGGGCGGCCGGGCAGGAAGGCGGGCGGTGAGCTGTAGATGTCCTCGGTCGGGCCCTTGAGGGAGGTGGACAGCTGCCAGAGGAACGGGCCGACGGTGAGGGCGAGTACGGCGATGAGCAGCAGGTAGCGCCAGATCAGCTCGCCGGTGCGGATCCGGCGGCCGTGCTCGTCGGTGACGCGGGGCTCCCGGGCGGCGGTGGCCGCCGGCCGCTCGGGCCGCACCCGCTCCAGGACGCTCATGACTCCTCCCGGCGGTCGGCGCGCAGGACCAGCAGCATCAGCGCGACGGTGACGGCGAACACGACGACGGAGAGGGCGGAGGCGTAGCCGACGCGGCCGGTGAGGCCGGTGCCGGTGCGCTGCACGAGCATGACGAGGGTGGTGTCCTCGCCGGCCGGTCCCCCGGTCGGGCCCGCCATCAGGTACACCTCGGAGAACACCTTGAAGGCGGCGACGGAGGAGAGCGCGGCGACCAGCACCATGGTGGAGCGCACGGCGGGCACGGTGACCGAGAGGAAGCGGCGGACCGGTCCCGCGCCGTCCACGGAGGCGGCCTCGTGCAGTTCGCGGGGCACGTTCGCGAGGGCGGCCAGATAGATGATCATGTAGTAGCCGAGGCCCTTCCACACCGTGACGGCCATCGCGCTCAGCAGGAGCAGCCACTGGTCGCTGAGGAACCCGATCCGGCCGATCCCCACCGTCTCCAGCAGAGAGTTGACCAGTCCGCGTTCGTCCAGCAGCCACACCCAGATCAGCCCGACGACCACGATCGAGGCGACGACCGGTGTGTAGAAGGCGGAGCGGAAGAAGGTGATGCCGGGGATGTTCTTCTGCACCAGCAGGGCGAGCAGCAGCGGGAGCACCACCAGTGCCGGTACGACACAGAGGACGTAGAGCGTGCTGTTGCGCAGGCCGGTCCAGAACATGTCGTCGCGCAGCAGCTCGCGGAAGTTGGCGAGGCCCACGAAGCGGCCCGGGAGCAGGGTGCGGCGGTCGGTGAGGGAGTTCACCAGGGTGGAGACGAACGGGTAGAGCACGAAGGCACCGGTGACGAGCAGTCCGGGTGCGGCGAACAGCCAGGGACTGGTCGGGAGTTGGCGCCGTATGCGGGCGGGGGCGGTGGGGGCGGCCATGCCCGGTCAGCTCTGCTTCAGGAGGGTGTCCGCGGCCTTGACAGCGTTGTCGAGGGCTTCCTTGGGGCTCTCCTTGCCCTGGAGCGCCTTGGCGACCTCGTTGCGCAGGGCGGTCTTCATCTGGTCGCTGAACAGCACGGGCGTGTAGTTGACCGCGTCCTTAAGGGACTTGGCGGCGGCGATGCGCACCCTGGTCTCGTCGGTGCCGTCCTCCTTGGTGAAGTACGGGTCGTCGAGGGAGCCGGCGGTGCTCGGGAAGATGGCGACCTTCTTGGCGAAGGACATCTGGTTCCGCGCGTCGGTGACGAAGTGGGCGAAGGCGACCGCGGCCGGGGTGTGCCTGGTGCGGGAGTTGACCATCACGCCCATCACGTACATGTTGACGTGCCCGGTGCTGGTGATCTGGTCGGTGATGCCGATGTTCCGGTACAGGCCGGGCGCGTTCTTCTTGAAGTTGTCGAGGTCGAGGGCACTTCCGGGGTTCATGGCGACGGCGCCGGTGAGGAACTTCTTGCCGGAGGACTCCGGGGTCGCGGTCAGGGCCTGCGGGTCGAGCGCCTTGGCGTCGTACAACTGCTTGTACCTGGCGAGCAGTTCGACGCCCTTGGCGTCGTTGAAGGTGAACGCGGTCCCTTCCTTGTTCATCAGCGGGACGCCGTAGCGGCCGAAGTCCTCGATGGTGGGCACGTTGGCGAGGGTGGCGACCTTGCCACCGCTCTTCGTCGCCATCCGCAGGGCGTCGGAGAAGAGGTCGCCGTACGTCGTCGGCGGCTTGTCGGGGTCGAGTCCGGCCTCGCGGAACAGGGCCTTGTTGTAGAAGAGCGGGCCGGTGTTGAGGTACCAGGGGAAGGCGTAGGTGCCGTTCATCCCCGGCACCTGGTGGCCGGCCCAGGCGCCGTCCAGGTACTCCGGCTTGTACTTGGCGCCGGCCTTGCCGAGGTCGAGCGCGAGTCCGGCCTTGGCGAGCGGGGCGACCAGGTCCGGGGAGACGTTGACGACGTCGGGCAGGGTGCCGCCGGCCGCGTCGGCGCTGAGCTTGTCGGCGTAGCCCTCGGCGGGCTGGTCGATCCATTTCACATGGGTGCCGGGGTACTTCTTCTCGAAGTCCGCTATCAGGCCGTCGAAGTACGGCTTGAAGTTGGCGCGCAGGTTCCAGGTCTGGAAGGTGATGTCGCCCTCGACCTTCCCGGAGGCGTCGGGCGAGCCGCCGCCGTCACCGCCCGAGCCGCAGGCGCTCAGCGGCAGGACGAGGGCGAGGGCAGCGGCGGCGAGGGCTCTGCGAGGTTTGGGCACGGGGACACGACTCCCTTGCTGGGTCCGGTTGTTGGGGGTGCCAGAGACCTTGCCCGCGGGTTTTGGGGAAAGTCAATGGATTCGTCCCAGCTAAAGAAATCAGCCGTTCATCAGTGCAGGTCAGAGGAGTTTGGCCGAAAACTTGCCGTCAATCGCTAATGCGCTTTAGGGTCTTGGCACTCAAGCGCATTAGCGCGCACTGTCACGAAGGGGGGAGACGTGCCGACCAGACGGTCCCCCGCACGCCGGCCCACGATGAAGGACATCGCCCGGCGGGCCGGGGTCTCCGAGAGCGCCGTCTCCTTCGCGCTCAACGGCCGCCCCGGCGTCTCCGAGGCCACCCGCGCCCGGGTCCACCGGGTCGCCGAGCAGCTCGGCTGGCGGCCCAGCACCGCCGCCCGCGCCCTGTCCGGCGAGGGCGTGGCCACGGTCGGCTTCGTCCTGGCCCGGCCCGCGGACACCCTGGGCGTCGACTCGTTCTTCCTCCAGCTGGTCTCCGGCATCCAGGAGGTGCTCGCCGAGCGCCATCTGGGGCTGCTGTTCCAGATGGCGGAGGACGTGGCCGACGAGTGCGCGGTGTACCGGCGCTGGTGGGCGGAGCACCGGGTGGACGGCGTCCTGGTCGCGGACCCCCGCACCATGGACCCGCGGCCCGGCCTGCTGGACGAACTCGGGCTGCCCGCCGTGGTGATCGGCGGTGCGCCCGATGTACGCCAGCCCGGCCTGTCCACGGTCTGGGCGGACGACGCCGGTGCGATGGCCTCGGTGGTCGACGAGCTGACGGCCCTCGGTCACCGGCGCATCGTCCACATCGCCGGACTGCCCGACCTCGCCCACACCCAGCGGCGGGTCGCCACCCTGCGGGCGGAGGCGGACCGGCGCGGCCTCACCGAGGTCCGGTCGGTGACCACCGACTACTCCGACGCCCAGGGCGCCGCCGTGACCCGCCGGGTCCTCGGCGGCTCGCCCGCCCCGACGGCCCTCGTCTACGACAACGACGTGATGGCCGTGGCGGGTGTGGCCGCCGCCCTCGGCCTCGGCTTCCGCGTCCCGCAGGACGTCTCGGTGGTCTCGTGGGAGGACTCGGCCCTCTGCCGCATGGTCACGCCCCAGCTGTCCGCCCTCTCCCGGGACAGCGCGGAGTTCGGGCGAACGGCGGCGCGGGAACTGCTGGCACTGCTGGACGGTGGCCCGGCGCGGGCCGTGGGGATACCGGTGCCCCGGCTGACGGGGCGGGGCAGCACGGGCCGCCGTACACCGGGCCGCCCCTGACCCTCGGGGTCGTACGCGACACCGCCCCCGGCCTTCGGCACCGACTCTCGACGTGCCGTCGTCCCACGGTGCACAGTTCTCCCTGCGCCTTGTTTCATACCGACGAGTAGCCGACGACTGACCGAGGAGTGCCCGTGGGCAACTGGGCCGGGCGGACCGCCGCCGAGATCGCCTCCGCCGTACGCGAGAAGCGGGTGACGCCACGGGAGGTGGTGGCCGACCATCTCACCCGGATCGAGCGGCTCGACGGACGCATCGGGGCGTTCCGCAAGGTCCGGGCGGAGGCGGCACTGGCCGAGGCGGACGAGGTCGCTTCCCGCTCCGATCTGGCCGAACTGCCGCTCGCGGGCGTTCCGGTGGCGGTGAAGGACAACCTGGCGGTGCGCGGTGAGTCGCACCGCGACGGTTCCGCGGCGACGCCGGACGCGCCGGCCGGCGAGGACCATGTCACCGTGGCCCGGCTGCGGGCGGCCGGCGCGGTGGTCCTGGGCCTGACGAACGTGCCCGAGCTGTGCGTCTTCGGCACCACCGAGGGCGTGTACGGCACCGCCCGCAACCCGTGGGACACCTCGCGCACCGCGGGCGGCTCCTCCGGGGGCGGCGCGGCCGCCGTCGCCGCGGGGCTCGCGCCGATCGCGCTCGGCAACGACGGCATGGGGTCCCTGCGCATCCCGGCGGCGAACTGCGGCCTGGTCACGCTGAAGCCCGGGCACGGGGTGGTGCCGGCCGGGATCGGCAACGGGGACTGGTTCGGCATGTCGGAGAACGGCCCGCTGGCCACCACCGTGGAGGATCTGCGGCTGATGCTCTCCGTCCTGGCGGACACCGGCTTCGCCGGGGCTCAGGATCCGGCGCGGCGGAGGATCGCCGTGGCGCTGCGCAGCCCGCTCGCCGGGGTGAGCGTGAGCAGGCCGTATACGACCGCGGTCCGGCGGGCGGCCTGGCTGCTGGCGCGGGCCGGGCATCAGGTGCGCCGGGCGGAGCCGCCGTATCCCCTCTCGCTGGGGGTGACGGCGCTGCGGCTGGACGGTGGGGACCGCGGTGGACGCCGAGGGGCTGGACGCGGCGCTGCTGGCCCGGCGGACCCGGGTGCACGCGGTGGTGGGCCGGCGCTTCGTGCGCCCGGTGCGCACCGGCGCCGAGCGGGAACGCCTGCGCGCACGGCTGACGCCGTTCTTCGCCGAGCACGACGTGCTGCTCACCCCGGCCCTGGCCCGCCGCTCCCCCGCGGCCGGCCCGTGGCACGAGCGCGGCTGGCTGCGCAACGTCCTCGTGAACACCGCCTACTCGCCGTTCACCCCGCCGTGGAACCTGACGGGCTGGCCTGCGATGTCCGTTCCCGTCGGCACCCTGCCCTCGGACGCCCCCTGCGCCGTGCAGCTCGTGGGCCGCCCGGGCACGGAGGCGGCCCTGCTGGAGGTGGCGGAGGAGCTGGAGCGGCTGAGCCCGTGGCGGCGCACGGCACCGGTGGCGGATCAGGACTAGCGGGACCTCGGGCCCCGGTCAGTCCAGCGCCCGGTACATGATGTGCAGCCCGACCCGGCCGTACCGGGGGTGCTCGTACGCCTCCGGGACGGTGCCGAGGACGGTGAAGCCGAGGGAGGTCCACAGCCCGACGGCGGGGTTCGTCTCGACCACGGCGTTGAAGACCATCGAGCGGTAGCCGTGCGCCCTGGCCTCGGCCAGGACGTGTTCGGCGAGGGCGCGGCCGATGCCGCGGCGGGGGAGGTCGGGGTCGACCATGAAGCCGGCGTTGGCCACGCGGGAGGCGGGTCCGCCGTAGTTGGCGGTGAGGTAGGCGGAGCCGACCACGGTGCCGTCGGGGTCCTCGGCGACGTAGACGCGCTTGGCTGGATCCATCCACAGCGCGCGGGCCGCCTCCTCGTCCGTGCCGGGGTCCCAGGCGTAGGTCTCGGCGGCGGCGACGATCCGGTGCCAGAACGGCCAGATCCGCGGCCAGTCGCCGGCCGCGGCCTCTCTGATCAGCATGGGCGTGAGTCTGTCAGGTCACGCCCATGCCTGCGGCGATCGCGAGTGGGCCGACCGGCGGTCAGTCCACGCTGGGCAGGATGTGGGGTTCGGCGAGGTCGTCCTCGTAACCCGCGAGGCGGATCGGGGCGGACCGGGCCCATACGTCGAGACTGCCGAGTTCTCCGGGCCGGCGGCCCGCGCGCTCCGCGTGTTCCTTGGGGCGCTGCTCGCGATTCGTCTTCTCCGGTGTCACCGCGCACTCCTTATGTGTCGGGTCACCCTCGGGGCATACCGGACGGTCCGTGCTCCGCGACCGCCGCCCGCTCGGGTCTGGATGGAAGGCCAGTTCGGACGCGGTGGCGCCGGTACCTCGTGTCAGAGCAGGCCGATGTCCGCCGGCTCGCCCCGGGACGGACGATGGGTGTGGGTGGGACCCCTTGCTGCTGTCCGTCCGGTCCAGATTAACCAAATGAGCGGAGGTCCGCTCGATAGGGAGTGCAAACAAGATGTAACTTCCGCGCTTCGCTGCGCGACGCAATACCTCTCAATATGGTGTTATTCACAACAAAGCGCATCACCCGCACAGAGCGCCGAGCACCCGCCCGGCCTACCGAAGCGAACGTATTTTCGTTTCCGGGTTCGAGGTGTGGGATCCGGACGCGGCTCAATTCAGTTGCCGTTGGCCGGGTCGCAAGCTCGACATGATCTGCTGGCGTGTGGCACGGCTGTCTCGCGGAAGGACTGACGCATGGAGCTGCGCAGCGTCGAGGAGCTGATGGATCTGCTGTACGCCGGCCGGCACCAGCACGCGCTGCGGACCGCCGCGCTGCTGCGCCGCAGCCGTCCCGCCGACAAGGAGCTCCAGGTGGCCGGGCTGATCCACGGGATCGGACCCGTGCTGTCCCCCGGCGACGGGGCGGGCCGGGCCCACAGCGCCGCGGAGGCGGTCCGGGCCCTGCTCGGGGAGCGGGTGTTCCGGCTGGTGCGCGGGGACGCGGGCCCCGCCGACGACGATGTGCTGCGCCTGCGCCAGGCCGACGAGGAGGGGCGGACGGCGGGCTTCGACGCCGGCGTCCTGGAGGACTGGCGCACGGTCCTGGAACTGGTGGCGGCCCGCAACTCACGGCTCGGCGCGGTCGACTGACCCCCGAGACCGGCAGCCGCCCGCACCGCACCTTGCCGCTCGGCCGCGCAGCCGGCCCCCGGGCCTTCCCACCCCTGGTTTCTGACGGGTCGTCATGAGACGGTACGGCGATGACGTCGTCGTACGGGCTGGGCGGCAGGGTGGCCGTCGTCACCGGGGCCACGCGCGGGATCGGGCGGGCGGTGGCCGGCGCCCTCGCGGCGGCCGGCGCGCGGGTGTGCGTGACCGCGCGGGACGCGGCCGAGGCGCGCCGGACGGCCTCCGAGCTGGGCGGGATCGCGGTCGCCGGGAGCGTGGCCGACCCGGGGCATCCAGAGGCGGTGACGGACCTCGTGCTGCGCGAGTTCAGGTGCTGGACCCGCGGGTGCTGGTCAACAACGCCGCGACGAACCGGCCGTACGGACCGCTGATGCGGGCCGATCCGGGCGCCTGGCGGGAGGCGTTCGCCGTCAACGTCGAGGCGCCGCTGCGGTTCGTGCAGTGCGCCTGGCGGAGCTGGATGCGGGCGCACGGCGGGACCGTCGTCAACGTGTGCACCGAGGGCGCCGGGCATCCGGGGCCGCACGTGGGCGCCTACGGCACCAGCAAGGCGGCGCTGCTGCATCTCACCCGGCAGCTCGCGGGCGAGCTGGCGCCCCGGGTGCGGGTGAACTCGGTCTCCCCCGGGCTCGTCCGCACCGAGATGGCGCGGTTCGTGTGGGAGCCGCGCGAGCGGGAGGTGGCCGCGGGGCTGCCGCTCGGGCGGATCGGGGAGCCGGAGGACGTGGCGCGTGCGGTGGTCTGGCTGGTGTCCGACGCGGCCGCGTGGATCACCGGCGCCGACCTGCTGGTGGACGGCGGGACGCGGGTGCGCGCGGCGTCCACGGCGGGCACGTACGCCGTGCACGACCGGCTGCGCGGGGCGCCCGAGGTCTAGGGGGTCGTTTGGATCATCCCGGCGACGCGGGGTCCGGCACGCCCATCTGCGGCGTTGTCGTCGATCGCCGACGCTCCGCGTCGACTCCCTCCTCCGCCTTGCAGCCGCACGCACCAGACCC